>CAYJOH010000075.1:0-8724 GCA_964371685.1 uncultured Anaerolineaceae bacterium | reverse complement strand
TCCCTGCGCTGGAGCTGCGACGGCTAGACCGAGTTGCCGACCGTCGACAGGATCTGGGAGACCTGGCCGCCCAGGAAGATGAGGGCGACGATGGCGACGATGGCGATGAGCGCGAGGATCAGCGCGTACTCGGCGAGACCCTGGCCCTCGTCGTCGCGGAACGAGGCGATGAAGGAGTTGATGAGCGTCACCGGAACCTCCTGATGATTGCTTGCCCGAAATCGCGGCGAGCCAAACCGTACGGGCCCGGTGTGGTGATTCCTATGGCACCTTCGTCATGCCCCAACAGGCCGGTCCCGATCAGGCGAGCACGGTTTCGGGCGTGCGTCGAAGCATCCGGTGCGTCCGAGCGACCAGTCGCCTCCCGGATTCGTCAGCGGCCGCCGTGCGCCGCGTCGACGAGCACGCCGATCACGTCCGCCAGCGCCCCGCCGAAGAACACGATGATCGCGAGGGCGAGCAGGACGGACAGGCCCAGGATCAGCGACGTCTCGAGGATCCCCGGCCCGGTCTCGCCGGCGCCACGCGCCTCGCTCACGCGGGGACGCCGGGACCGGAGGCCCCCGTGGCGGGCACGATCAGCCGCAGCTCCGCGCCGCCCTCGAGCATCTCCACCGTGGCGCCGATCAGCGCCGCCCGCTCGGCGACGTCCCGGCGGGTCGCGTCCGGCATGACGACGATCGCCGCCACGGTCGCGGCCTCCACGGCCGCCTGCCGGGCGTCGTGGCGGTCCTGGATCATCTGCTTGATCGCGTCCGGCACGTCCTTGCCGCCAGGGACCTCGGGGAGCTCATCCGCCACGGGCAGCTCCACGGCACGGTGGGCGGTGAGGCGCGCCTCCAGCCCGTCTGTCCAGTCCAGCCGCAGGCTGACCCGGTCGGGACCGGCCGCGAGGTAGGCCGCCAGCGCCTCGTCCAGGAGCCGGAACACCGCGCTCTCCGTCTCGACCGGGAGGCGCGTGTCCTGGCCCGTCGTCTCGAACTCCACGGGCACGTGCGCGCGCCGGCCGCGGTCACGGGCCGCCCGCCGGAGGGTGGGCATCAGGCCCAGGTCGTCGAGCACCATCGGCCGGACGTCGAAGATGAAGTTCTTGGTCGCGTCGAGGGTCTGCTGGACCATCGAGACCAGCTGGTGGAGGTCCGCCTTCGCGCGGTCCGGGTCCCGTGCCACCAGCCGCTCCACGATCTCGGCCTGGAGCACGATGTTGGTCAGCGACTGGGCGGGCCCGTCATGCATCGCCCGGGCGATGTCCCGGCGCAGGTCCTCCTGGGCGTTGAGGACGACGCGCGACAGGCCGGGCGGGATCGCCGCCGCACCGGCGCCCACGACGGCGGCTTCCGCCGGCGGCGCGACCGGGACGCCCTCGACGGCGTCGGCGATCGCCGCCACGGCCGCCCGGTGTCGGGCCAGTGTCTTGCGCTTCCCCTCGAGGAGGTCCACCTGGGCCTCCATGAGCACCGCGCGGCGCGTGAGGGCCACCAGCTGGGTGTACGCGTCCGCCTGCTCCTTGGGGTCCGTCCGCTTGTCCGGCGGCGCGATGCGCTCTGCCGCCTGGGCCCGCTTCTGCTCGTGCCGGGGTGCCTCCGCGCGCGCCTGGCCGATGAGCATGTCGATCTCGGCCAGCTCCCGGTCGAGCGTGGCCAGGTCGGCGCGCAGGCTGGCGGCGAGGTCCTCGCCCGGGCCCTGCGGCGTGTCGGAGGGTGTCGTCATCGCCCTGGTGGACTCCCCCTGGCTCGCGTGGTCCGGATCAGTCCTCCGGCATCCGGATCCAGCCCTGGCGCATCGCGTACACGACGGCCTGGGTCCGGTCGTTCACGGACAGCTTGCGGAGGATCGAGCTCATGTGGTTCTTGACGGTCTGCTCTGAGATGGACAGCGCGTAGGCCACCTGCTTGTTGGTCATGCCCTGCGCGATGTTGTCCAGGATCTCCACCTCGCGCGGCGAGAGCGGCGCGAAGATCGGGGCGGCCTCCTGGCCGTAGACGGCCAGCTCACGGAACTCCTTGAGCACGCGGGACGCCACTGCAGGCTTGCTGAACACCTTGTCGTTGATCAGGAACTCGCCGGTCGCGACCCGGCGGATGATCATCACCAGGTCTTCCGGGGCGATGTCCTTGAGGATGAAGGCGGCGGCGCCGGCCTTGATCGCGTCGAACAGGGCGTCCTCGTCCTCCTCGGTGGACAGGACGACGATCGCGGTGGCGGGCAGCTCGCGCTTGATCCGCTGCGTGGTCTCGATGCCGCCGGGCGACGGCAGCGAGAGGTCCATGAGGATGACATCCGGGCTGGTCGCGAACGCCGCGTCGAGCGCCGTCCGGGAGTCGTCCGCCTCGGCCACCACCTCGAGGTCCGGCTCGCGCTCGAGGATCTGGCGGATGCCCACGCGGAACAGGGCGTGGTCGTCCACGATCAGGATCCGCATTCGCTCGAACGACTGGTTCCGACGGTCCTGCCCACCGCGGCGGCGCTCGGGCCCCTGGTACTCGGTCATTCGCTCTCCTTTCGCGTCAACGGGATCGCGAGCCGGACCACCGTGCCCGCCTCCGGCCGCGAACGCACCTCGAACTGCGCGCCGATCAGCTCGGCCCGCTCACGCATGAACTGGAGCCCGAAGTTGCGACGCCCACGGGCGGCCACGGCCCCGACATCGAAGCCACGTCCGTCGTCGCGCACTTCCAGCACCCACTCGTCATTGTCCAGCATCGTGGCCACGACGGCCTCCGTCGCGCCCGCGTGCTTGCGGACATTCTGCAGGGCTTCCTGCACCACTCGCAGCACCACCGTCTGCGCGGCCTCGTCGATGTCCCCGGTCGGCGCCCGGAGATCGGTCGCGATCCGCAACCCGGAGAGTGCGGCCTGCGTGGCCACGGTGTCTACGATGGATCCGTCGAGGCCCAGCTCCACGAGCACCGGCGGCCGCAGCTGGCCGATGAAGCCGCGCACGTCCCCCAGCTCCCGCCGCAGCAGCTCGCGCAGGAACCGGAGCTCCGTGTGCGCGAGGCGCGGATCGGAGTCGAACACCCGCTCGATGAACTCCACCTGGAAGATCGCGTTGGACAGCGCCTGCGCGGGGCCGTCGTGGACCTCCTGGGCGAGCCGCGCGCGCTCGGCCTCCTGGGCCTCCACGATTCGCATCTGCATCTCGGCGCCGATCGCCGGCGCGTCGCTGGCCACCAGCGAGGCATCGCCGCGCTCGAGGAACAGCCACGTGCTCTCGAGGTTCCGGATGGCGAGCTCCAGGCGCGACAGCTCCGCCTCGTGGCGGTGCACCGTGCCCCGGGACGTCTCCTCCTCCGACCGCGTCTGGCGAAGGTTGTGGTCGGCGGCGCCCGCCTCGGCCGCGTCGGCCGGGCCCGGCGGCTGGGCGGACCCGTTCCCTGCCCCCGCGACGGCCTGTCCCTCGAGGACTGCCAGGTCGTCGCGCAGCGATTCCCAGCGGGCGAGGTCGACCAGGTAGGCGGTTCGATACCGGTCGCGCACGGCCCGCAGCGCGTTCGCGCTGTAGGACAGCGCCTCGACGGCCTCCGCGTGAAGCTCGTCGAAGCGCGCGTCGATGGGCTCACCCCGGGGTCCATCCATCACGCCGAGTGTAGCCGCGACGGTACTCACGGCGAGGGCCGCCCGGCACGAAGCGGTGCGTCCACGCTCGCGACCCCGGCACACGCGATCCGGAACACGCGGGTCCCGGCGAGCGCCTCGGCCAGCTGCGGGTCCGCCGGCACCGGCAGGCGGACCTCCTCGAAGCAGCGGGCGTCCGGGTCGTTGCCGTCGAGGATCGCCGGCCAGCGGCCGTGGTCGGGCTTGGACACGATCAGCCAGCGGGCGCCGAACCGCGCCGCCAGGTCCAGCACGTCGCCGGGCTCCTCCTCCGGCAGCGCGAGCGACGGCACCCGCGCCGTCTCGGCGAGCCAGATCGGGAAGTCGTGGATCACGGGCGCCGTCCCGTCCAGCGGCTCGCCCAGCGCGGCCATCGATTCGGCGAGCGCCTCGTACGTGCGTTCCGTGGCGCGGGCACCCGAGCCGACGCCGGGCAGCAGCACGAGCGAGAACAGCAGCGAGGCGAACACCGTGAGCAGCGCCCCCAGCCACGCGACCGGCCGCGTCCAGCCCAGCCGCCGGCCCAGCGCGGCGATCCCGGCGTCCAGGGCGCCCAGCGTGGACACGATCAGCAGGACGTGGACCGGCGCCGCCGCGTGGAGGAAGGTGCCCCACGTGGTCGCCACGGGGAACACCAGGCTCGTGACCAGGAACGTCAGCAGGCCCACCAGCACCAGCGGGCGGAGCGCCCGGTCGCGGGCCTGCCAGGGCAGGGCCAGCAGGCCGATCAGCGACACCGGGATGCCCAGGAACAGCAGGACGTTGGCGAGGTTGTGCCACGTGCCTTCGATGCGCATCTCGAGCAGCCGGCCGGGTCCCACGGCCAAATAGCGTGACAGGGTGGGCGGGTCGTTCCAGGCGAAGATGTCGAAGCCCGTCACGGACAGGGCGTTGGAGACCGCCTGGCCAGGGAGCGGGTTGCCGAACACCGCCCAGTTGCGGGCCGCCCAGGGCGCGAACACGACCAGGCTGACGACAGCGACGACGCCGATCAGGCGCAGCCGCGTCTGCCGGGTCTCGCCGGCGGCCCGCCACGCCAGCCACGCCCACGCGAGCGCGAGCCACACGGCCTCGTTGCGGGTCAGGGCGGAGGCCCCCAGCAGCAACCCGATGGCGATCAGTTGCGGGTCCGACAGCCGCCCGCCGCGCGGGTCGCGCAGGACGCGGGTCATGAGCAGGCAGGCGCCGAGCGCCAGCGCCCCGAACAGCATCGTGGAGTCCGGCAGCGCGGAGTGGAGCAGCAGCGGCAGGTACACGCCGGCCGTCAGCCCGGCGCCGACCGCGAGCGTCCTCGCCCGCCCCACCGGAAGCCCGCGCTGCGCGGCGACGTCCGCGCCCAGCCGCCAGGCGAGGACCGCGACCAGCGCGCCCGCCAGCACGGACACGACCTGCGAGGCCCGCATCGCGGACTCGAGCGGGATCGGCGCGGGGCCGGCGAACAGGGCCACGGGGACCGCTGCGAGCAGCGACGGCAGCGGCAGCCAGACCTCGAACGCGGCGCGCGGGAACTCGAGCGGCGGGGTCCCGAAGCTCCACAGGGCGTCCGAGATCAGCCCGCGCCCCTCGACGAGGTTCCGCGTCACGCCGACGTAGTAGGCGGTGTCCTCGGGCTTCGGGAACTCGACCATCGCCGCGGCGACCGCGCGGATCGCGAGCGCGATGGCGAACACGCCCAGCGCCGTCAGCCAGGCCTCGCGCCGGCTCACGGGGCGCACCGCTCGTCGCCCGCGGTCGTGCACACGGGGTACACGGACACGTCCTCGCGCTGCAGGACCGGCACGCCGACCCACGCGGGCCGCCGCCCGTCGACCAGGATCTCGCGCACCGCCGGGACCGTGTCGGCGGCCTCGAGCACCAGCCACCGGATGTCGTACGCCCGGGCGACGGCCTCGACGGTGTCCAGCGGGTCGTTGACCAGCACCACGCCGCCGTGCCCGGTCCAGTACCGGTAGCCGGCCGCGTCGATGGACATCACGCGGTCCGCCTCGGGCGCCCCCGCCGCGGTCAGCCCGGCCGCCACCGCCTGCATCCGCTGGCGCTTGGTGTCCCAGCCGCCGTGCACGGCGAACGAGCCGGAGATCGCGGCCAGCACGCCGAACGCCACGGCGCCGCCGACGAACACGCGTGACGCCGCGGCCGGGTTCCAGCCCCGTCGTCGGACGGCGATCCAGGCCACCGCGGCCACGATCCCCTCGAGGGCGAGCACGTAGCCGTGCGGCGCCAGCGCCACCGCGGAGTGGATGAACGTGCCCCCGGGCACGTGGACCGCGGACACCAGCGCGCTGAACGCGAACAGCAGGACCGCGTAGCCGAGGAACGGGCCGAACGCCGCGTCCCGCCGTCGCGTCCAGGCCCCGACGAGCATGAACGGGACGAGGACGAGGACCCCGACCAGGACGCTGAAGATGAAGGCCCCCGCCACGAACCCGCCGACGCGCGTCATGAGCAGCGGTCCGGCGCCCATGCCCAGCAGGTGGTCGAGCGTGGCGGGGACCGTGATGCTGTTCCATTCGGCGATGTCGCGGATGAACAGCACCTTGCCGGACGCGGTCGAGGGCGACAGCGTCCCGAACACCGCCAGCTGGCGCAGGTACCAGGGCGCCATCACGACCGCGAACAGGGCCACCGCGCCGAGCGCCGCCGCCAGCGGGATCCGGGCGGGACGGGCGGGCGAGCCACCCGAGGCGCGGAGCGTCCGCCAGCGGTCCCACAGGAAGGTGGCGCCCAGGACCGCGAGCACCAGCACCCCGTCGTTGCGCGACAGCGTGGCGAGACCGGCCAGCAGGCCCGCGAGCGCGAACGCGCGCGCGTTCCCGCGGAGCCCGCGCGAGGCCAGCCACAGCGCCCCCGCGACCAGCGGCTGGTAGAGCGAGAAGTTGTCGGGCTGGACCATGTACACGAACGACAGCGCGGGCAGGGCGGTGAGGACCCCGGCGGACGCGGCCACGAACTCGGACGTGCCGGCCTCGCGGGCGATGGCCCAGGCCAGCGGGGCGGCCAGCGCACCCAGGATCGCGAACGGCAGCCAGGACGCGGCGGCCGTGGGGCCCAGCAGCCAGATGAACGGGACCTGGACCAGCGAGGCGAGGGGCATCCAGTGGGCGTTGGACGCGATCGGCAGGACCGGGCTGGCGGGGATTCCCCCGCCGACCTCCGGGAAGATCCAGATGAAGTCCACGGCAAGGCCGTGGCCCGCGGCCAGCTCCCGGGCCACGTTCACGTAGTAGAACGCGTCCGGGTAGGCGGGGTCGGGTAAGCCGGCGGCGACGAGGATCCGGGCCACCAGGGCGAGCGTGTACAGGGCGATCGGCGTCCGCACAGCCGGTGCAGCCTAGCACCGGGCACGCACGGTCCGGCCCAGTACGAATCGGCTACCGGCCGCGCGCTGAGGGGCCGGTTCGTCGCCGGGCGGCGGCCGCTACAGTTGCCGCCGTGACAGCACAGTCGGGAGGCATCGCGGCCGCGCGTGCCCGCGCCCTGGGGCTGGGCTGGGCCCTGCCGCTGGTGGCCGTGGTGCTCGCCTCGCGCGCGCTGGTCGTCGCTGCCGCGGTCGTCGCCGAGACCGCCGTCCGTCGCAACCCGCTGCTCGTCCCCGGCGACGACGGGCCGATCCTGCGCAGCCTGACCGCGTGGGATGGCTGGTGGTACCTGGGCATCGTGCGCGACGGCTATCACACGCAGGCCCTCACCGGCGGCTACCACGACTACGCGTTCCTGCCCCTGTACCCGATGCTCGTCCGGGCGCTGGCGATCCCGTTCCCGGGCTGGGAGGGGCTGGTGGCGGTCCTCCTCTCGAACGTCCTGTTCCTGGTCGCGATCGGGCTGCTGGTCGCGCTGACCGCGCCCCGGTTCGGGCGCTCGTTCGCCATCCGGTCCGCCGCCCTGCTCGCGGTGTTCCCGTTCTCCGCGGTGTTCTCGATGGCCTACGCGGAGAGCCTGTTCCTGGTCCTCGCCCTGGGCGCGTTCCTCGCCCTGGAGCGGCGGCAGCCAATCCTGGCGGGCGTGCTGCTCGCGCTGGCGACGGTCACCCGGCTCCAGGGGGTCGTCCTGCTCGTGCCGCTGGTTTGGCTCCTGTGGCAGCAGGAGCGGCGGCCACGCCCGTCGTGGCTGGCGCTCGGGCTGGGCCCGCTCGCGGCCGTCGCGGCGTTCGTCTGGGTCATGTGGCTCACCGGGGACGCGGCCTCGTACGGGGCGGCGCAGGGTGCCTGGGGCCGGGCCGGCCTCGGCGGCGACGAGACGGGGACGCTGGGCGAGGGCCTGTCCAGCAGCGTGGCCATGGTCCACCTCGTCAACTTCGGGGTCCTCATCGTCGCGACGTTCCTGCTCGTGTTCGTCCGGCGCGACCGGATCCCGCTCCCGTACGCGTCGATCCCCGTCCTGTTCCTGGGCGTGGTGTTCGCCAGCGGCAGCATCCAGAGCATCGGGCGGCTGCTGATGCCCGCGTTCCCGTACCACTGGATCCTGGCCGGTCGGCGGGGCCCCGTCGGCCGCTACGCGTGGCCGGCGATCTCCGTGGCCCTGCTGTTCCTGCTCAGCGTGGCGATGTTCTCCGGCTGGTTCGTGCCATGACGCCGCCCCGCGCGGCGCAGCGTCGCCGGATCCGGGCGGACAGCCTCGGACCGTGGCTCGTCGCCGGGGCGGTCGCCTGGATCGGCGTCGCGTGGATCGGGTGGACGCTGTGGCAGGCCGATCCGCGGCGGGCGGGCTTCGACCTCACGCTGCTGCTCGAGGCCGCGCGTCACGTGCTCGCGGGCGAGAGCCCGTACGACCCCGCCATGCTCGCCGGCAGCGCGCCGGACGCCGTGGAGCTGTTCTACTCCTACCCGCCGCCGGTCGCCCAGGCGATGGCGCTGCTCGCGTGGCTGCCGGACGGCGTCGTGCTCGTGCTGTGGGCGATCGGGTCGGCGCTGGGCGTGGGCCTGGTGGCGGCGCTGACCGCGCGATCCCGGGGGATGCACCCCGGCCGGATGGCGATCCGGGCGGTGGCCGTCGTGCCGCTCGTGCTGCCGTTCGCGATCGCCGTCCTGTTCGGCAACCTGGACGCGTGGTACCCGCTCGCGTACGGGGCCCTGCTGCTCACCGTCCTGCCCGGCGCGGGGGCCCGGACGCGGACCGGGGCCGGCGTCG
>CAYJOH010000074.1:6935-8815 GCA_964371685.1 uncultured Anaerolineaceae bacterium | reverse complement strand
GCGGGTCAGCTCGTCGGTGACGGTGATCTCGCGGCCCAGGCCGGAGACGATGCCCCGGGTCACGGTCTCGGTGTACGTCCCGAGCGGGCTGCCGATCGCGAGGGCGGTCTGGCCGACCTGGATCGCGCTCGAATCGCCGATCGTGGCCACCGGCAGGCCGGTCGCGTCGATCTTGATCAGCGCGAGGTCGGTGTCGCTCGACTGCTCCACGATCGTCGCATCGAAGGTGCGCCCGTCCTCGAGCTCCACCGTCAGGCTCCGGCTGCCCTCGACGACGTGCCGGTTGGTCAGGATGTAGCCGTCCGCGGTGAGGATGATCCCGGAGCCCACGCCGCTGGTCGGCTGGCCGAAGGGCGAGAACTCGCCCGCGCTGAGGCCGTCGGCGGTGATCGTGACGACGGACTGCTGGGCCGTCGCGACGACCTCGGTCACGTCCCTCGCCTCGACCGTGGTGGCGCTGGTGGTGGTGCCCGTGCCGACGGTTGCCGCCGGGCTCGGCTGCGCGGCGGGTAGCAGCTGCGTGACGATGAGCGTGGTGCCGGACGACGCGAGCACCGCGCTGAGCACGGAAGCCGCGACCACGGTCCCCAGCCCGGCGCCCCGGGACCGGCGCCCCGGGTCGGGTCTCGCCGGGTCGGGTCTCGCCGGGGGCGGGGGCACGGCCGGCGGCGCGCCAAGCGTCGTGGGGCTCGGGTCGGGCGTCGTGGTGGCAAGCGGGTGGGGCACGGGATCGGCGGGGTTGATCGGCGAGGTCATCGGTCACGGCTCCTGCGGGGAGGGCATCGGCTGGATTGACCCCAGTCAACCCCCACCCGCTGAGAACGCCGTGAGAGCTGCCGGCGACGGCCGGACGCGAGCGCCGCCGTCGAACACGACGGCGCGGCGCTCGTGGTGGGGAGGAGAGCCACCGTGAGCGCCGCGGTCAGCGACCAGTCAACCGGGTCGCGCTGAGAAGTGGATGAGAGCGCTGTCAGGCGCGCGAGAAGTGGACCTGGAACTCCATCGTCCCGTGGTCCTCGACCGAGAGCACGATCATCGAGCTGGGCTGGGCGATGCCGTAGTCGGCGAACACGATCGGCAGCGAGCCGACGACCGTGATCACGCCGCCCTGGAGGCGGGCCTGCATCGGGACCTCGACCGCGTTCGTGACGCCGTGGAGGGTCAGGTCGCCGGTGAGCGTCACGTCCACCGTGGCGCCCTCCGCGGGCACCGAGCCGAGGTCCACGGCCTGCGTGAGCGTGAACGTGGCCGTCGGGAACTGCGAGGTCTCGAGGGCCTGGCGCTGCAGCTGGCGGTCGCGGTTGTCCTCGTCGCTGACGAGCGTCGTCAGGTCGACGCTGAGCTCGGCCGCGGCGATCGTCGTGCCCTCGATCGTGAGCGAGCCCGTGACATCGGGCGTTCGGCCCACCGCCTCGGTGGCCCCGATCGACGCCAGCTCCTCGCGCACGCGGTAGCCCGCGAACGTGCTCGAGAAGTCCGCGAACGACCCCACGGACCGATCCACGGCCCACGTGCCGGCGATGCCGTCGGCCGCCGGGGCATCGCTCGGCGTTGCGCCCGCGTCGGCTGACGCGGATGGCGCCCCGGTCGCGCCGCCTGGCCCGGCAGAGGGCGTGGGGCTCACCGGTGGCAGCGTCGCCAGCGACACCGGGGGCGGCCCGGCCGGGCGGAGGAACAGGTACCAGGCGCCGGCCCCGCCGGCGAGCAGGACGGCCAGCGCCAGGACGGCGAGCAGCGGCCCGCGGCGGGACGAGGTCGTGGCGGTGGTCATCGGGAGCTCCTGTGTCGGCGCGGGGACGAACGCTCGCGGGGGCACGCTCGCCGCGACGGCGGCGATGTTGACCAGTCAACGGGTCGCCGATGAGAGTCGCATGAGAGCA
>CAYJOH010000074.1:1562-6835 GCA_964371685.1 uncultured Anaerolineaceae bacterium | reverse complement strand
CGCCGGGCAACCGCCGGCAGGTCCGCATCAAGCCCGGTGCCGGGTCACGCGATGACGTGGACTGCGGGCGCCTTGACGATCGCCCGGACGGGCGTCCCGGGCCGCAGGTCGAGCTCGCCCAGCGCCGGGCGCGTGACCGCCGCGACGAGCTCGAAGCCACAATCCAGGCGGACGCGGGCCAGCGGTCCGGCGAGCTCGATCGACACCACGCGTCCCTGCAACCGGTTCCTCGCGCTCAGGCCCGCCGACCCCTCCGGCGCATCGCCGACGAGGATCACGTCCTCCGCCCGGATGGACACCAGGAGGGCGGCGCCGGCGGGCCACTCCCCGATCGCGGTCAGCTCCGCCTCGCCCACGCGGAGGCGCGTCAGCCCCTCGGAGGCCGCGATGGCGACCGCCGGCTGGACGGTCTCGACGCCGACGATCCGGGCGACCACTTCGTCCGCCGGCCGGTCGAAGACGTCGAGCGTGGTCCCGACCTGCCGAACGGCGCCAGCGGCCATGATCGCCGTCCGGTCGCCCAGGACCAGCGCCTCGGCCCGATCGTGGGTCACGACGATCGCCGGCACGCCGCTCGCCGCCAGCAGGGTGCGCAGCTCGCCCCGGAGCGCCTCGCGCGTCGGCGTGTCGAGCGCCGAGAGCGGCTCGTCGAGGAGGAGCAGCCGCGGGTCCCTGGCCAGGGCCCGGGCCAGGGCGACCCGCTGCTGCTGGCCGCCGGACAGCTCGCCCGGGCGCCGGCGCTCGAGGCCCGCGAGCGCCAGGCGGTCCACCAGCTCGTCGATCCGCGCCTCGCGCGACCGGCCGGTGGCGGCGATCCCGTAGCCGATGTTGGCCCGCACGTCGAGGTGCGGGAACAGGGCGAAGCCCTGCGGCAGGTAGCCCACGCGGCGGCGCTGGGGGGAGACATCCACCCCGCCCGCGGCGTCGAACCAGGTCGAGCCGGCGAAGGCGATCCGGCCTTGATCCGGGCGCTCCAGCCCCGCCAGGCAGCGCAGGACGGTCGTCTTGCCCGAGCCCGACGGCCCGAACAGGACCAGCGTCCGGGCGGCGTGGAGGTCGAGCTCGAGCCGGGCGGCGATCACCGGCCCGCGCCGGAACCGCCGCTCGATGTCGATGCTCAGCGCCTGCTGAGCCACGGCACGATCGTGAGGCCGCGCAGGCCGTAGGTGACGGCGAGGACGACGAACGAGGCGAGCAGGAGCGGGAGCGCGGTGGCGGCCGCGCCGTCGAAGTCGAGCGCCTGGACGCGGTCGTAGATCGCGATCGACACCGTGCGCGTCTCGCCCGGGATGCTGCCACCCACCATCAGCACGACGCCGAACTCGCCCAGCGTGTGCGCGAACGAGAGGACCATGCCGGTCAGGATCCCGCCCGCGGACAGCGGCACGACGACCCGCAGGAAGGTGGCCAGGCCCGAGCGGCCGAGCGTCCAGGACGTCTCCAGGAGCGACCGGTCGACCGCGGCGAACGCGAGGCTGAACGGCTGGACGGCGAACGGCAGGCTGTACACGACCGAGGCAAGGAGCAGGCCCTCGAAGCTGAACACGAGGCGGCCCCCGGTCGCGCCGGCCCACAGGACCCCCAGCGGGCCTTCGGGGCCCATCGCCAGCAGCAGGTAGAACCCCAGGACCGTCGGCGGCAGGACGAGCGGAAGGGCGATGACCGCCTCCACGAACGGCCGCCACGGCGCCCGCGAGCGCGCGAGCCACCAGGCGATCGGCACGCCGACGGCGAGCAGCACGATCGTGGTCGCCGCGGCCAGGCGGACGGTGAGCCAGACGGCCTGCCAGTCGATCACGGGTCCGGCGGCAGGAAGCCGTAGCGGTCGAGCACCACCCTGCCCTCGGGGCCGAGGACGAAGTCGAGGAACGCATGGGCCGCGGCCGGATCGGCGGCGGCGCGCAGCACCACCGCGCCCTGCTCCAGGCGCGGGTAGCTGTCCGGCGGCACGATGGCGAACCGGCCCCCGTCGCGCATCGTCGGTGCGAGGGCGAGCGACAGCGCGATGATCCCGGCGTCCGCCCCGCCGGACTCCACGAACTGGGCGGCCTGCGAGACGTTCTCGCCCAGCACGAGCTTGGGTTCGACGGCATCCAGGATCCCCGTGGCGTCCAGCGCGGCCATGGCGGCCCTCCCGTACGGCGCGTGCTCCGGGTTGGCGATCGCGATCGTCTCGACCGACGGGTCGACGAGCACCGCGAGGCCACGCGTCGCCACGTCCAGCGTCGAGGACGACCGTACCCAGACGACCAGCTGGCCGATCGCGTACAGCCGCGTCGCGCCCGGCTCCGCGAGGCCGGCCAGCTCCAGCTCGCGCGGGTAGTCCGCATCGGCCGAGAAGAACACGTCGAACGGCGCCTCCTGCGACAGCTGGGCGAAGAACGTGCCCGACGACCCGTAAACCGGCGACACGGTCGTGCCGGGGTTCGCCGCGGCCCAGGCCGCCACCAGCTCGTCCATCGCGAACCGGAGGTCGGCGGCGGCGGCCACCCGGACGATCGTCGCGCCGCTCGCGACCGGCGTCGCCGGGCCCCCCGTCGGGAGGCAGGCCGCGACGGCGACCGCGACCCAGAGCAGCGCGGCCGCGCTCGCGGGCCTGACGCGCGCGCTCGGAGACCGCACACGTTCGCTCGCCGGCCTCAACCGCGCGCCTCCCGGCCCGACGGGACCTCCACCACGACGTTCGTGGCCTTCACCACGCACACCGCCTCGTCCCCGACGCGGAGGCCCAGGTCGTCCACCGCCTCGGCCGTCATCAGGCTGACCACGCGGTGGGGCCCGGCCACCACCTCGATCACGGCGGCCACGCGGTCCTTCTCGATCCGGGTGACGATCCCCGGGAACCGGTTGCGCGCCGACTGGGCCACGATCGGGCGATCGCTGGCCGCCCGGCGGCGCTCGGCCAGCAGCCGGGTCACCTCGCCGATCGGCACCAGGCGCTGGCCGCCAGCCGACCGCTCCACGACGAGCCGGCCCTCGGCCTCCCAGCGACGGAGCGTCTCCACGGTCACGCCGAGCATCTCGGCCGCCTGGCCGGCCCGCAGCATGTTCCTCGGGTTCGAAGCCTCCATACCGCGATATTAGCGGCAGATCAGGCTCCGGAACAGAGGGATGTGGATGTGCGGTTGCTAGCCGCCCGGTGCGGCCGAGGGCGAGGCCTTCGAGGCACCGACGTCGTGGCACAGCACGCAGCTGTCGTCCGCGCGCAGGGCGTGGTCGATGGGCAGCGCCCCGACGTCCGCGGCCTGGTGGCAGGTGCGGCAGGTGAGGTCCGGCCGGTCCGGGTGCGGCTTCTGCGGGGGCGGCGAGGGGTTGGGCTTGTGGCACAGCCAGCAGTCGTCCTGGTTGCGCCCCACCATGCTCGTCGGCAGGTGCGCGAAGTCCCCGTGGCAGTCCAGGCACGCCTCGTGGAGATCCGCGTGCGCCTGGGTGATCGGCGGGCCCTCCTGGGCCTCCTTGTGGCAGTTGAGGCACTCGTTCTGCGCGATCCCCTCGTGCCCGGGCGCGCTCCGACCCAGCTTCTCGTCCGTGTGGCACACGAGGCAGGCCGCCCAGCCGGCCAGCGGATGCCCCAGCGCCGGGATGACCTTGACGCCCGCCGACCCGCCCGATTCGTGGCACAGCACGCACTCCGCGGAGGTCGGGATGTGGGCGAGCCCCATCTCCATCGTGGGCGGGGTGGCCGATGCGAGCGGTGACGGCGTCGCGGACCCGATCATCGGGGGCAGGATCTTCATCCAGTCCGCGACCATCGAGACGGCGAGCAGCCCCACCACGAGGATGTTCGCGATGATCAGGATCCGCAGCCCGAGATCGATCCGGCTGTTCACGCCGACACCCCCGCCGGTCCGACGGTCCTTGCGAGCTCGCGGATCACCGCCGCGGACGCCGCCGGGATGGCTGCCTCCACCGCGGGCGAGAGCCCGATGCCAACCCCCATCTCCCCCACCCCGATCTCGACGATCGTGACGTCGGGCGGCAGCGTCCCCAGCAGCCGCGCCGCGGCGAGCAGCCGGGTGACCGCGTGGTCGCCCTCGAGCTGTGCGCCACGCCGCACGGTGATGGGCCCGGGCGCCGCGCCGCGGTCCGCGGCGTCGACGATGACCAGCGCGTGCGCCCCGTGCAGGTGGCGCAGCAGGTCCAACCCCAGGGTGCCCCCGTCGACCAGGCTGGTGCCCACCGGCAGCGCGCCCGGCTCCGCGTCGGCCAAGCGGCGCAGGGCCTCGACCACGCGGAGCCCCGCCGCGTCGTCGCCCAGCAGCAGGTTGCCCACGCCGATCACGACAGGCGGGGCGCCGGTGCCGCTCATTCGCCCTGCTCCCGAAGCTCGCGCTCCGCCTTCTCGAGCAGGTCGAGGCCGCCGTCGCGGGACTCGACGATCTCCTCGCGGGTCGGGAACTTGTACCCGCTCACGATGCTGGAGGTCAGCCCGTTGCGCTCGATGTGGTCGACGAGGATGCAGCTGTAGATGTGGAACAGCGCGATCCCGAGGATCGCCCACATCGCGAGGTGGTGGACGAGCCGCAGCAGCTGGGGGCCCAGCAGCTCGCGGAGCCAGCCGAACAGCGTGTACCCGGGCTCGGCGCCCATCAGCCCGTCGAGCGCGAAGCCCGTGACGACCTCGACCAGCAGCAGCGCGAACAGCACGAGGTAGGCCGTCGCGGCCAGCTGGTTGTGCCCCAGGACCTTGGGGATCTCCCGGCGGATGAAGGCGTAGAACCCGGCCTGGCGGAACAGCTCCATGGCCTGGAACCGGCTGGTGGGGATGAACGCCGACCAGCGCGCGAAGCGGTTGCCGGCGAGCAGCCAGTACGTCCGGACGAGGCCCGAGACGAGGAACACCAGCGCGGACACGATGTGGATGAACCGGATCTTGGACATCACGTCGCCGCCAGGCGGGACCAGGAACGGATCGGCGATGTAGGCGCCCGTCGCGCTGAGCACGACGATCGCGCTGGCGGTCACCCAGTGCGTGATCCGGACCGGGTTCTCCCACACGTACAGGCGCACCCGCTCGTGGGGCCGGTCGATGGCGTGGGCGGGCTGGGCCTGGGCGGGCTGGGCTGCCGGGGCGGGCGCGGCCGTCCTCGCCGGGCGGCCCAGCCGCAGGAGCTGGCGGACGACGGTCATCGGCGGGCCTCCAGGTCCCGGACGTGGATCCCCAGCGCGCCGTCGCGGCGGCCGAGGGCGTGGACCGCGCACGCCGTGCACGGGTTGAAGGCATGGACGGTGCGCAGGATCTCGAGCGGCTGCGACGGGTCGCTCACGGGCGT
>CAYJOH010000074.1:0-1462 GCA_964371685.1 uncultured Anaerolineaceae bacterium | reverse complement strand
CCAGCCAGCTCCCCGCGCGCCGGGCGAGGACCTGCGTCTCGACCGCCTTGGCGACGATGCGCCCCAGCGTGCTGGTCAGCCCGTCCGCGGTCATGCCGAGGTCCGTCAGCGCGGTGCTCAGGGCCGTGGTGCTGTCCGCCTGCCCCTGGGCGTAGGCGACCAGCATCCGCGCCAGCGGCCCCACCTCCATCGCGACCCCGTTGTAGCGGGCCGCCTTGATCCACGAGTAGCGGTTGGCACCCTCGAACGAGGTGATCGGCAGGGTGCCGGAGAACGCCGGACGGGTCTCGCCCTCGACCGGCGGTCGCATCGTGTCCGGGCCACTCGGGTCCTCGTACCAGGCATGGGCGGTCGTCTCTCCGATCGCCGCCTCGTTGACCGTGTCCGCGACCGCCAGCTCGGGGGCGGCCACGCGGCCGGCCGGGAGGAACTGGATCGGGTCGTCCGAGCCGTCCTCGGCGAACATGCCGTACGAGAGGTACCGGCGGACGCCCGCGCCCAGCGTCGCCCAGTCCGGGTACGCCCGGGCGAGCTCCATGACGTCGGGGGCGAAGACCTGGTCCACGAACGTCCGGGCGTCGGCCAGCAGGTCCTCGGTGATCGACATGCCCGCGTCGCTCAGTGCCGATGGGGCGTTCCGGTCCGGCACCGGCGGATGGGTCCCGGGGCCGATCGGGCCGCCCCAGTCGGGCACCAGCGACATCCCGCCCACGAGATACGTCTGCGGGTGCGGGTCGCGACCGCCCATCAGCACGTGGATTCGCATCAGCCGGCGCTGCCAGTCGAGGGCCTCGAGCCCATGCGCCAGCAGCAGGAGGTCCTGCTCGGGCGACAGCCGGTACGCCGGATGGCCCCAGTACCCGTTCGCCCAGAGGCCGCCGCTGCCCTCGATGGTCGCCGCGAGCCGGTCGCGGACGCCGCCGAAGTACTCGGGGCTCGCCTGCGGCCAGGTGCTCAGCGAGCGGGCGAGGCGCGACGTCGCGGCCGGGTCCGCGGTGAGCGCCGCCCTGGCATCCACCCAGTCCGGCAGCTGCGAGACGTAGAAGCTGACGACGTGGTCGCGGATCGCCTGGGTGACCGCGAGCAGGTTGCGCACGAGCCGCGCGTTGGTCGGGACGGTCACGCCCAGGGCCCGCTCCACGGCGCGGACGGAGGCCAGCGCATGGACCCCGGTGCACGTGCCGCAGATGCGCTCGGCGAACATCCACGCGTCGCGCGGGTCACGGCCCCGGAGCACGAGCTCGATGCCCCGGAACATGGTGCCGGAGCTCCATGCCTCCCGGACCGCGCCGCCGGCGAGGTCCGCCTCGATGCGCAGATGTCCGCCGACACGGGTGACGGGGTCGATCGTGAGCCGGGCCATGTCAGCGCACCTCCGGCTGGTCGCCGGCTGGGGCGCGCGGCGGCTCGGGCGCCTCCGGTTCGGGCGCCTCCGGTTCGGGCGCCTCCGGTTCGGGCGCCT
>CAYJOH010000073.1:0-8816 GCA_964371685.1 uncultured Anaerolineaceae bacterium | reverse complement strand
GCGGGGTTCGAGCGCGGCGTCCGGCCGATCGGGCTCTGGTCGATCTCGATGATCTTGTCGATGTGGTGGACGCCTTCGACCGCGTCGTGCGCGCCCACGGGCTCGCGCGAGCCGCTGAGCTCGCGGGCCAGCGCCCGGTACAGCACCTCGTCAACGAGCGTGCTCTTGCCCGAGCCCGAGACTCCGGTCACCGCGATGAACGTCCCCAGTGGGAACCGGACGTCGATCGCCTTGAGGTTGTGCTGCCGGGCGCCGCGGACGACCAGCGCCTTGCCGTTGCCGTGCCGGCGTCGATCCGGGACGGCGACCTGCCGCTCCCCTCGCAGGAACGCGCCGGTGATCGAGCGCGGCTCCGCCAGCACGGCCTCCAGCGGGCCGTTGGCGATGATCTCGCCGCCGTGCTCCCCCGCCCCGGGGCCGATGTCGATCACCCAGTCCGCGGTCCGGATCGTCTCCTCGTCGTGCTCCACCACGAGCACGGTGTTGCCCAGGTCCCGGAGCCGGGTGAGCGTCGCGATCAACTTCGCGTTGTCCCGCTGGTGAAGCCCGATCGATGGCTCGTCGAGGATGTACAGCACGCCCATCAGCGTGGTCCCGATCTGGGTCGCCAGCCGGATCCGCTGCGCCTCGCCGCCGGACAGCGTGATGCTCGCCCGGTCCACGGTCAGGTAGTCCAGCCCCACGTCCACGAGGAACCCGAGCCGGGCGATGATCTCCTTGAGCACCTGGCGCGCGATCGTCCGCTCGCGCTCGGTCACCCGCCCGCCGAGCCCTCCGGCCCAGTCCAGCGCCTCGGTGACCGAGAGCGTGGCCACCTCCGAGATGCTGCGGCCGTCCACGGTCACCGCCAGCGCCTCGGGGCGCAGCCGGCGGCCCCGGCAGGTGGGGCACGGCTTCTGGACCATGAACTTCTCGAGCTCGGTCCGGATGTACTCGGACTCCGTCTCGCGGAACCGGCGCTCGAGGTTCGTGACCACGCCCTCGAACGTGGCGACGTAGCTGTTCTCACCCCGCTCGTGGCGGTAGCGGACGACGACCTTCTCGTCCTTGGGCGCGTACAGCAGGTAGTCGATCGCCGCCTTCGGCAGGTCCTTCACCGGCGTCGCGATGCTCCAGCCGTGGGAGGCAAACACGGCCTCGGTGATCTTCATCCGCCAGCTGATCTCGGTGGGCATCTTGTTCCACGGGACCAGCGCGCCCGCCTTGACGCTCCGGGACTTGTCCGGGATCACGAGGTCCGGGTCGATGACCAGCTGGGTGCCGAGCCCGGTGCAGGTGGGGCAGGCGCCGTGGGGCGAGTTGAACGAGAACGAGCGCGGCTCCAGCTCGTCGATCGTGGTGCCGTCGTAGGGGCAGCTGTAGCGCTCGGAGAACGGCCGCTCCTCGAACGCGGGCGGCTCGCCATCGCGCGGCACGGGCGCCACCACGACCACGCCCTCGCCCAGGCGGAGCGCCGTCTCGATCGAATCCGCGAGCCGGGACGCGTCCGGGTCCGGCAGGGCCGCGCCGGTCTCCGGGTCCACCGGGTGGCCCGCCGCGTCACGCGCCCAGCCCTCGGGTGCCTCTGCCCGGCGGACGATGAACCGGTCCACCACGACCTCGATCGTGTGGCGCCTGTACTTGTCCAGCGTGGGCGCCTCGGACAGGTCGTACTGGACGCCGTCCACGCGCACCCGGACGAACCCCTGCTTGCGCGCCCCCTCGAAGACCCGGTCCCCCTCGGTCTTGCGGTCCTTGATCAGCGGGCCCAGGACCAGCAGCCGGGTGCCCTCGGGCAGCGCCAGCACCTGGTCCACGATCTGCTGGACGGTCTGGCGCTCGATCTCGCGGCCGCAGCTGGGGCAGTGCGGGTGCCCGATGCGGGCGAACAGCAGCCGCAGGTAGTCGTAGATCTCGGTGACCGTGCCGACGGTGGACCGCGGGTTCTTCGACGCCCCCTTCTGGTCGATGGAGATCGCCGGCGACAGGCCGTCGATCTGGTCGACGTCCGGCTTCTCCATCTGGCCCAGGAACTGCCGCGCGTAGGCGGACAGGCTCTCGACGTAGCGCCGCTGCCCCTCCGCGTAGATGGTGTCGAAGGCGAGGCTGGACTTGCCGCTGCCACTCAGGCCGGTGATGACGACCAGCCGGTCACGCGGGAACGCGACGTCGACGTCCTTGAGGTTGTGCTCGCGCGCTCCGCGCACGACGATCCGATCCTGGGGCACGGGACGAGTGTACCCGAATCAGATCAAACAGAACAAGTGTTCAGGGCGAACCGGACGATGGCTGGGCGGCCGGGTCGCGGCCCCCGCACCCGACGCCTACTCGCAGATCTTCCAGGCGCCGCCTTCCTTGACCAGCCCCAGCGTCTCGTCCATCGGGATGTCCTGGCTGGACAGCGCGCCGAGCATGCCCATCGCCTGGTCGATGGTGGCATCGTCGGACGGCAGGCCCTGGGCCTCGAGCGCGGCCTTGATGATCGGCTTGAGCTTGTCCAGGTCCATGTCGATCGACATCGACCCGCTGACCTCGACCGTCGCCTTGTCCCCGTCGATGGCCGGTGAACCGACCTCGACCTTCGAGGTGTCGATCGTGATCGCGTCGAGGAGCTGGTCGGCGTCCATGCCGGGGGCGAGGTCACCGAGACCCGCCGAGAAGTCGAACTGGTCGCGGATCTCGTCCTTCTGGGCTTCGCAGGCGAGACCCTCGAGCGCGGTGAAGTCCTTGGACTGGGCCGCGGCCAGGGCGCTGCGCACGACGGCAGCCGGATCGCCCGAGTCGCCCCCGCCACCGCCGCACGCTGCGACGAGGACCAGCACGGCGCTGATGACGAGGCCCCGGGTTCGGTGGCCGGACATGGCGGTTCTCCCTCCTGTGAGTGGCACGCGTGCATGGTAGTCCTGCCGCAGGCCCGCTGAGCGTGCGGGGTGATCGATGTCGGCGGTCAGTACCCCCGTCGACGGCGGTTCGGGCGCTGGCCCGTCCGCTTCCGGATGTTGGGCGTGACCGTCCGGTCCCACGTCGGCCGGTCCAGCCAGCGCGCCTGCCAGCCCCCGTCCTCGTCCTCGTGCTCGTCGCGGATGCCCGGGAACAGCTCCGCCGCCACCCCGGCCGCGTCCTCGCCGTCGGCCGGGATCCCGTCCAGCGCCGCGGCCGGGCTCTCGCCGGACGGCAGCACCGTCACCTCGGTGACCTCGAACGCCGCCGCCGCATCCGATGCCCGGGCACCCGGCCGGTGCGCCGCCGCCCGCTCCGTGGCCGGCAGCAGCGCCTCCTTCGCGGCGCGCTCGGCCGCCCGGCCCACGATCACGGACTGGTCCTGGTCCAGGACCCGCAGGCGGATCTGCTGGATCTCGTCCCGGATCGCCGCCGCCCGCTCGAACTCGAGCCTTCATCTCGGCCTCCATGCGGGCGACCAGGCGCTCCACCTCGGCCTTGTCCGCGTCGGCGAGGTCCCGGTCACGCCGCTCCGCGCTGTAGCCCACCCGGTTCTCGCCCACGGCCCGCAGCCGGTCGTTGATGTCGTGGATGCCCTTGATGATCGTCTGGGGCTCGATGCCGTGCTCGGTGTTGTAGCGCACCTGGACGGCGCGCCGGCGGTTCGTCTCCTCGATCGCGACCTTCATCGACTCCGTGATGTTGTCGGCGTACATCACGACCTCGCCGCCCGTGTTGCGCGCCGCCCGGCCGATCATCTGGATCAGCGACCAGGCGCTGCGCAGGAACCCCTCCTTGTCCGCGTCGAGGATCGCGACCAGCGTGACCTCGGGCAGGTCCAGGCCCTCGCGCAGGAGGTTGATGCCCACCAGCACGTCGTACACGCCCAGGCGCAGGTCGCGCAGGATCGCGACCCGCTCGAGGGTGTCCACCTCGCTGTGGAGGTACTGGACCTTGACGCCCAGCTCCTTGAGGTAGTCGGCGAGGTCCTCGGCCATCTTCTTGGTCAGGGTGGTGACCAGCGCCCGCTCGCCGCGGTCCACGCGGCCCCGGATCTCCTCCAGCAGGTCGTCGATCTGGCCCTCGGTGGGACGGACGGTGATCTGCGGGTCCACGATCCCCGTCGGGCGGATCAGCTGCTCCACGACCCGGTCGCTGCGCTCCAGCTCGTAGGGACCGGGCGTCGCCGAGACGTACAGCGACTGGTTGACGTGCGCCTCGAACTCCTCGAACGTCAGCGGCCGGTTGTCCAGCGCGGACGGCAGCCGGAACCCGAAGTCGACCAGGATCTCCTTGCGCGTCCGGTCGTTCTTGTACATGCCCACGACCTGGGGGATCGTCATGTGCGACTCGTCGACGATCAGCAGCCAGTCCGGCGGGAAGTAGTCCAGCAGCGTCCACGGCCGCGAGCCGGGCTCGCGCAGCGACAGGTGGCGCGAGTAGTTCTCGACGCCGGAGCAGTAGCCCAGCTCCCGGAGCATCTCCAGGTCGAACGTCGTCCGCTGGCGGAGCCGGGCCGCCTCGAGCGCCCGCCCCTCCGCCTCCATCTGCCCGACCCGCTCCTCCATCTCGACCTCGATCGCCGCGATCGCCTGGCCGAGCTTCTCGCGCGGCGTCACGAAGTGGGTCGCCGGGTAGACGTTGAGCTCCTTGCGCTCCGCGAGCAGCTCCCCGGTGAGCGGGTCGAGCTCGGTGATCCGCTCCACCTCGTCGCCGAAGAACTCGACCCGGACGATCTCCTCGGACGACGCGGGGCCGATCTCGAGCGTGTCCCCGCGCACGCGGAAGCGCGCGCGAGAGAGCGCTGCATCGTTGCGCTGGTACTGGAGGTCCACGAGGTGCCGCAGGACCGCGTCGCGGCGGTACTGGCCGCCCACCTTGAGCCGCAGGATCGTGGCGCCATAGTCCACCGGCGCGCCGAGGCCGTAGATGCACGACACCGACGCGACGATGATCACGTCCCGCCGCTCGAACAGGGCGTGGGTGGCGGCGTGCCGGAGCCGGTCGATCTCCTCGTTCCGGCTGCTGTCCTTCTCGATGTACGTGTCCGAGCGCGGCAGGTACGCCTCGGGCTGGTAGTAGTCGAAGTAGGACACGAAGTACTCGACGGCGTTGTCCGGGAAGAACTCCCGGAACTCCGAGTACAGCTGGGCGGCCAGCGTCTTGTTGTGGGCGAGGACCAGCGTCGGCTTGTTGAACCGGGCGATGGTCCAGGCCATCGTCGCGGTCTTCCCCGAGCCCGTCACGCCCAGCAGCGTCTGGTGGCGGAGGCCGCGGCCGAGGCCGTCCACGAGGCGCTCGATGGCCTGCGGCTGGTCGCCGGTCGGCTCGAACGGGGCGACGAGGCGGAAGTCGGGCACGGATTCGATGCTACCACGACAGCCCGCCGGGGAGCGAACGCGCGTTCGATTGTCAGGGTATCCGTAAGGGTCCCGCCGTCGGGACCAACGTCCCATGGCCCGCACCGGGGGGCACCGCGAACACTCGATCCGTCAAGCCGCCTCCGGAGTCCGACACGCCCTGATGCCGACGACCCCGATCCGCCCCGCGTCCCTCGCGCCGCGCCGTGCCCGGCGCGGATTCCTCGCGCGCCGCCGCGACCGGGCCGGCGGCCAGAGCCTGGTCGAGTTCGCGCTGATCCTCGGTCCCCTGCTCCTGCTGCTGCTGGGCGTCGTCCAGTTCGGCTTCATCTTCAACACCTACGTCACGGTGTCGACGGCCGCCCGCGAGGCCGCCCGCGAGGGCTCGATCTACGTCTACGACCGGACGCTGAGCAAGACCGCCAACGACGCGCTGCGCAACACCTCGATGAAGACGGCGCTGCTCGCCTCGCTCAACGGCCTCGCCAAGACCTCGCCCAACTTCGCCAACGGCGGCACCTGGACCTCGAGCACCAGCGGCACCACGACCACCTACACCAACGGCGACATCCTCGTGACCTACGTCCAGCCGGCGTCGATCACCGCCAACGACCCGCGCCAGGGCTACCAGGTGACGGTCCGCGCGACGTACCACCTCGACATCGTCGTGCCCATGATCGACGTGTTCCTGCCCCAGGACGCCGGCGGCCGCCTCCCCCTCGCGGGCGAGGTCACGATGGTGATCAACTGACGATGGCGACCGGGGCCCGCTCCAGCCGGGCGCGCGAACGAGGCCAGGTCCTCGTCATCTTCGTGCTGTCGCTGGTGGCCCTGATGGGGGCCGCGGGCCTGGCCGTGGACATGGGCCGCTTCTACTCCGAGCGCCGGTTCCTGCAGAACGCCGCGGATGCCGCGGCCCTCGCGGCGGCCAACGCGCTGATCCGGGGCGGAACCGAGGACGATGCCCGGGCGGACGCGAACGCCGTGCTGACGCGCAACTTCAGCATCCCGCCCAACGGCGTGGTGCCCAACCTCCCACCCGGGTCCGGCAGCGAGGTCTACAGCTCGGGCCACGCGGGCGACCCCGCGTACCTGCTCGACGGGATCCTGATCTCGGGCGGCAGCATCCGGGTCGCGATCCGCAACACGATCGACTACACGTTCGGGCGGGTCGTGGGGCTGGACACCAACACGATGGTGGGCCGGGCGCGCGTGCGCTTCGACGGCAACCTGCTGCCGATCGCCGTCCGGCGCTACATCAAGGCACCCGGCTCCAACGCCGGCGTCGCCCCGTGCACCGACAACTTCACCGAGTTCATGGACTTCTTCGCGACCGCGAACACGGCCTGCCTGGGCACGGACTCCAACGGCGCGGGCCGCGTGGACCCGAACGCGGGCGCCGCCTTCAGCTCGAGCACGCCGGACAACGACCGAGCGAACCACGGCCCGATCGTCGAGATCCTGGGCCAGGGCGCCGACCCGGACAACGGCGCCGACTTCCGCGGCTTCGTCGCCCTGGACATCCGGAACTTCGCCACCGCCAGCTCGCAGCTCTACTACAACGGCGTCACGGCCTCGACCAACTCCAACACCCTCAAGGACATGCAGGCCCAGTGGATCCTCGACGGTGGGTACCCGGGCCCGATGTTCCCGCCGGTGACCACGCCGCCGGACCCCAACGACCAGGTCGCGATCATGAGCGGCAACTCCGCGGGGATCGCCGTGGACGCATTCGGCAGCCGGTTCGCGCCAGGCGACGAGATCCTGGTCGCCGTGTACAGCGGCGTGACCATGCAGATCCCGGACTTCTCGATGTCCAGCCCGGGCACGGTCAGCGTGGGCACGAGCGGCACCACCGCCAACGTGGGCTCGTTCCGGGTCAGCCGCAACCAGGCGTTCAGCGGCACGGTGGACCTGTCGACGGTCGCCGACGCCGGTGACCCGGCCAACCCGCTCGTCCTGGGCACCATGCTCGGCGCGCCGGATCCCCTCACGTTCACGCCCAACCCGGTTACCCCGACCCTCGGCTCGGGCGCCAGCGTCAGCATCACCGACGCCGAGATGTCGAGCGCCACGCCCGGCATCTACACCCTGTGGCTCAAGGGCCAGGCCGGCAGCCCCTACCTCACCACGAAGTACACGCCGTTCTCGCTCAAGGTCGGGACCGTCAGCCGCGACTTCACGATCTCCTCCGACGCGAGCGAGGCGGTGACCACCTCCGGGGGGTCGGTGACGTTCGTCCTCAACCTCAAGCGCTCGGGCCTGGCGTTCGGCGCCGGCGTGTCGCTGTCACTCGAGGCGATGCCGGGCGAGGCGCTGCCGGCCGGGATGGGCGCCGTGACCTTCTCGCCGTCCTCGGTGGTCCCGGGCTCCGGCTCGGGCACCAACTCCACGCTCACGATCAACACCGGGACGATGGCCTCGGGGACCTACCAGGTGGTCGTCCGCGCCACGGGCATGAACGGCGACAGCACGCCGCGCTCGGTGACCCACCTCCTGCCGCTCAAGATCGGCGTCAACACGTCGTCCACGGGTGGCAACCAGGAGTACGTGGACATCATCGGCTTCGCCGTCATGCGCGTGGCCTCGATCGGCTCCAACACCGTCTCGGCGTACGCGATCACCCCGGTGATCACGGACCCGTCGGACTCACGGCTGCGCCGCGGTCAGGTGGCACGGCTGTCGCCCTGGAACTAGCCGGAGCGGGCGCGGCATCACCAGCGGGCGGCGCGATCACGTCGACCCTCGATCCCCCGGGAGGCGCATGCGATGGAGATGGAGTACAAGGACCCGTCCAAGCGGGGGCGGTGGATCGTCCTGCTGGGCGTGGTGCTGGCGGTCGCGGCGGGTGGCGCGGCGTTCTTCCTGATCAACCAGGCGCAGCAGCAGGCCGGCCAGTCCGGTCTCAAGTTCACGACCGCCGTGGTGGCAACCCGCGCGATCCCCGCCCGCAAGCCCATCGAGGTGGACGACGTCGTCGTGCGTTCGGACATCCCGCTCGACGGCACCAACGCCGAGGGCGTCGTGACCGACCCGTCGCAGGTCGTGGGGCGGATCCTCGCGGTGGACGTCCGGCCCGGGCAGCTGGTCACCGTGAACCTGCTCGCCTCCTCCACGGCCGGCGGCCAGTTCACCATCCTGGGCCCGGACGAGACCGTGGCCCCCGACTCCGAGGCCTGGCGCGCCGTCGCGCTGACCGTGCCCGACGAGCGGGCGGTGGGCGGCATGCTGGGGCCGAACATGACCGTGGACGTGTTCGTCACGGCGACGGTCAACGTCCCCCAGACGCTGATCGAGCAGGGGCGCTACTACACGGACCAGTCGACCAAGATCACCTACCAGGACATGCTGATCCTGGCCCGCCAGGGCACGTCCTACATCGTCAAGGCGACGTTGCCGGTGGCCGAGGAGATCACGCACCTCCTCGCGGCCGGCAACGCGCAGTTCAGCTTCGCACTCCGTCCCGAGAAGGACACGCGCGTGCTCGACCTGTCGGCGCTGGGCGCCACGACCAACCGGATCGTCGAGCGCTACGGG
>CAYJOH010000072.1:0-8836 GCA_964371685.1 uncultured Anaerolineaceae bacterium | reverse complement strand
TCGGGATCGAGGCTCAGCCCGGGGTCGGGTTGCCGCAGGTGGCCGTGCCGGTCGCCGAGCAGCGCATCGCCGGAGAACACGACGCCGTCGGCCCGCCGCAGGGCGATGCTGCCCGCCGTGTGGCCCGGGACGTGGATGACCTCGAGGCCGCCGATGACATCGCCGGTCCGGAGCACGACATCGGCGACCAAGGGAGCGACCCGGAAGACCCGGAGCAGCAGGCCCATGGTCCGCCGGCCCTTCGCCGGCCGCTCGCGCCCCGCCAGGACCGGGGCATCGAGCTCGTGGATCGCGATTCGGGCGCCGGTCAGCCGCCGCAGCTCGGCGGCGCTGCCCATGTGGTCCGGGTGCCAGTGGGTGAGGACGATGTGCAGCACGTCGCTCGGCCGATGGCCGAGCCGGGTGACCGACGAGAGGATCCGCGAGGCGTTGCCGGGCATGCCGGTGTCGACCAGGAGCACCCCATCATCGAGCGGCACGACGTAGGCATTGCCGATCCGCGTCCCTTCGACCCGCTCGATGCCGTCCGCGACCCTCACGGTCGCCAGTGTCGCATCCCCCGCGGTCACGATCGATCAGTAATCGAGAAGCCACCGCGGCGGACGGTCGCCTAGCATCGGGGTCCACCCAGACACCCCGCAGCGAGGAACCCCACCATGACCGACACCCAGAAGTCCGCCAAGGGCACGACCCGCAGCGCGTCCGCGGGACTCACGGCCGAGGAACGAGCCGCGCTGAGGGAGACCGTCCAGGAGCGGAAGGGCAAGGGGGAGGGGGAGGCCGCCGTTCTCGCGAAGATCGCGGAGATGCCGGAATCGGATCGCGTCATGGCCGAGCGGATCCACGCGATCGTCAAGGCCAGCGCGCCATCGCTGTCGCCCAAGACGTGGTACGGGATGCCCGCGTATGCCAACGCGGCCGGCAAGATCGTGTGCTTCTTCCAGGCCGCGGACAAGTTCAAGGCGCGGTATGCGACGCTCGGCTTCGACCAGGCCGCGAACCTGGACGACGGCGACATGTGGCCCACGTCCTGGGCGCTGGCGAAGCTGACCGCCGCCGACGAGGCCCGGATCGCCGCGCTCGTCAAGCAGGCGGTGAGCTGAGGACCGGGCCCGCCGGGCGCCCCCGACCGCGCCGCCACGCCGCCTGCTGCCGGCCCCTCGGTGGGGTCGGCCGGCGGCGTTGACGCCGGTGAGATCCTCCAACTTCCAAGGTGCTGCTGGAGGGAGGCGAACATGACCGACGGAGCCGCGTCCAGGCCATACCTGCTGCGGCCGGGCGAGGGCCCGGCGGTCTGGTCGCTCGGCGGACGGTTCACGACCAAGGTCCCGGGCGACGCCGCCGCCGGCCGGTTCGCGCTCGTGGAGGCGCTGGCGTTCCAGTCCACGGAGCCGCCGCTCCACGTCCACCGCCGCGAGGACGAGGCGTGGTACGTCCTCGACGGGCACATGACCTTCTACGTGGGCGACGACGCCTTCGAGGCCGCGAACGGCGCCTTCGTCTACGCGCCCGCGGGGATCGCCCACACGTTCACCGTCGACGTGGAGCCGACCCGCGTGCTGGTGTTCGCGTCGCCCGCGGGCTTCGAGCACTTCGCGCTCGAGCTCGGGGAGCCGACGATCGGCGACGAGCGCCCTCGGACGCTGGCCATGCCGGACCCCGAGGCGCTGGATGCGGTCGCGAGACGCTTCGGGATCGAGGTGGTCGGGCCCCCGCGACGCCTCGCGACGTAGGGCGCCGGCCCGGCCCTATGCCGTCGCGCGGTTGAACGCCCGCGACGCGATGAACACCGACAGGAGCGCGCACGCGCCGGTCGTAACGAGGCCCGTGACCACGTCCGGGGACGTGAACTGGGCGTTGAACAGCGCCCGGATCGCGAGCGTGGCGTGGTACAGCGGGTTGAACGACGCGATCGTGCGCAGCCAGTCGGGCGCCAGCGACATCGGCAGCATGATCCCGGACAGCAGCAGCAGCGGCAGCGCGATGGCCTGGGTCAGCGGCGCCAGCGCGTCCTCGCTCCCGATCGCGAGGGCCATGGCGTAGGACACGGGCCCCAGGACGAGGCCGATGAGCGCGAGCAGGCCGAACGCGACGACGACGCCCAGCGGGTCGATGGTCAGCCCGAACGGCACCGCGAGCACCACGAGCACGAGGCCCTGGACCAGGAACACCACGACGTCGCGCAGGGTCCGCCCCAGCACGGCCGCGGTCCGGCTCATCGGGGTCACGCGCATCCGCTCCACGACGCCGCTCCGCATCTCGTCGATGAACCCGAAGCCCACGAAGGTGGACCCGAACAGGGCGGTCATCACGAGCAGCCCGGGCACGAACACGTTGAACGCGCCGCCGGCCGGGAAGCCGGGCATGGTCGCGAGGCTGTTGAGCAGCGGGCCGAACAGCAGCAGGTAGACGAACGGCTGCACGAGGCCGGCGATGAGCCAGGCCGGCTGGCGGAGGGTGAGGCCGATCGAGCGGCGGAAGACGAGCCAGGTGTCGTGGAACAGGCGCATCACGGGAGTCCTTTCGGGATTCGGGGGTCGAAGGTGTCGAAGGGGTCGATGGGGGTCGAAGGCGGGTCGGTCAGGCGGCGGTGTCGCGGAGCGATCGGCCGGTCTGGCGAAGGAACACGTCGTCGAGGCTGGGCCGGTGGAGGGCGAGCGTCTGCGGGGCCAGGCCCTCGCCGTCGAGGATCCGCAGGACGAGCGGCAGGCTCGCCTCGCCATCGTCGACGTACAGGCGCACCGTGCCGTCGGCGTGGCCCGCCTCGCGGACGAACGGCTGGGCGGCCATCAGCCGCGACACGAGCTCGCCGTTGCCCTCGACGCCGATCGTGACGACGTCGCCCGCGACCGCGCGCTTGAGCTCGGGCGCGGTGCCCTCGGCCACGATCCGGCCGTGGTCGATGATCGCGAGCCGGTCGCACAGGGCGTCCGCCTCGTCGAGGTAGTGGGTGGTGAGGAACACGGTCGTGCCGGCTGCCTGCAGGCGGCGGATCTCGTCCCACATCCGGGCGCGGGCCTGGGGATCGAGGCCGGTCGTCGGCTCGTCGAGGAACAGCAGCCCGGGGCGGTGGACCATGCCGATGGCGACGTCGAGTCGGCGGCGCATGCCACCCGAGTAGCCGCCCGTGGGGCGGTCGGCGGCGTCCGCGAGCTCGAAGGCGTCGAGCAGCTGGTCGGCGCGCTCGTGCGACGCCTTGCCCGACAGCCCGAACAGGCGGCCCTGCATGACGAGCTCGCCGCGGCCGCTCATCCGCGGGTCGGACGCGCCGCCCTGCGCGACGTAGCCGATCCGCCGGCGGACCTCCTCGGGCTCGTGGGCGACGTCGAAGCCC
This sequence comes from uncultured Anaerolineaceae bacterium, assembly GCA_964371685.1. Classification (GTDB taxonomy): domain Bacteria; phylum Chloroflexota; class Limnocylindria; order Limnocylindrales; family CSP1-4; genus CAIXZV01. The sequence continues at coordinate 5,502 of CAYJOH010000072.1, read as the reverse complement.
ATCACGCGTGCGACGCCGTCGGACGGCGGCAGCAGCGTGGCCAGGATCCGGAGCGTGGTGGTCTTGCCGGCGCCGTTGGGGCCGAGGAAGCCGAAGATCGACCCGGCCTCGACCCGCAGGTGCACGCCGGCGACGGCTTCGATCTCGCCCTGCTTGCCGAACGTCCGGCGGAGGCCTTCGGTCTCGATGACGGGCTGGGCACGGTTCTCGTGCACGGTGTCCTCCTGGTGCGGTAGCCTTGCGGTTGTCAATCGGCTGCGCTAGCATTTCTCTGCGCTGTGCAGATACTAGCCTGACGAGGTGCATTCATGTCAAGCCCCGAAATCCAGCGAGACGCGCTGCGTGCGGCGATCCTCCGCGCGACGGCCGACCTGGCAACCAGCCGGACCGCCTACGGCGAGGGCATCGCGGCCCGCGTGGGCCTGGCCGCGACCGACGTGGAGGTCCTCCGCCTCCTCGGCGCCGAGGGCGCGATGACGGTGGGCCGCCTGGGCGAGCTCACGGCCCTCACGACCGGCGCCACGACCCGGATGGTGGACCGGCTCGAGCAGGCCGGGTTCGTGCGCCGGGTGGCGGACCCGGCGGACCGCCGGCGGGTCAACGTGGAGCTCGCGGGCGACCGCGCCACGCCCGTGCTGCGCGCCTACGACCCCGTGGACGACGCCGCGCGGTCGGCACTGGACGGGCTCGATGACGCCGCGCTGGCCGCCCTCCACGGCTACCTCGTGGCCTGCGTCGACGCGTACCGGGCGGGACCGTCCCCCGCCGGTTCGGGCGCACGGGACGCGGGCGCGGCGGTGGCGGGATCGGTCGCCCCGGTCGCATCCGCCACGGCCGGGCGGCTGGTGTTCGTGACCGGCGCGCCCAGCGTCAGGATCGGGGGCGGCGCGGACCTCAGCGCCGAGCTGTACCGGGCCCGGTTCATGGGCGCGGTCCCGAGCGCGCGGGTGCGCGATGGCGTCGTGACGATCCGCTACCCCCGCTTCGCGTGGTTCGACTGGCGGGCGCGCGTCGGCGACCAGTGGCTCAACGCCTCGGCCCACTGGAAGCGCGACACGAGCGACCTCGTCCTCAACGCCGCGCTCCCCTGGTCCGTGGAGCTCCGGGGCGGGGCGACGGCGGTCGACGCGGACCTGGGCGCGGTCACCCTCACCGGGTTCACGCTGGCCGGGGGGGCCGGCTCCGTGTCGCTCACCCTCGGTCGACCGTCCGGCGTGGTGCGTTTGCGGCTCGCGGGCGGGTTCGGCGACATCATGGTCGCGCGCCCAGCGGGCGTCCCCGTCGTCCTGTCGGTCAAGGGTGGCTACCGCAAGGCGACGCTCGACGGCACCGCGGCCTGGAGCTCCGGTCGCATCGCCACCGCGGGCGCGGAGACCGCCCCCGACCGGTTCGAGATCGAGATCGCTGGCGGCGCGAACCGGGTCACCGTGCGGGGCGCATAGGGGGTCCCGTCGCCCGCGAAAGCAAGGCGCCAGGGCGCATATGCCGCGCCGCCCGGCCCAGGCCGAGTGCGGCCCGGCCTGGGCCGGCGCGTTCAGCCTCGCGGCCTGCGCCGGAGCGTTCAGCCTCGCGGCCGAAATCCACCCCTGTTCGTGATTACCCCCTGCGCATCGGTCGACCACGGCGGTTGCGTGCGGCAAAGCCGGCGGCGGCAGCGGCGGCACCGCGGCGGCGGCAGTGGCGGCTCCACGGCGGCGGCGGCGGCGGTCCACCCCGCCCGCAGCCGCGGTCGCACTCGCGGTCGCACTCGCTGTCGCACTCGCGGTCGCGCCCCGCCCGCACCCGCGGTCGCACCCCGGGGCCGGGGCGATGCGCGGAGGGTAATCACGAACGCAGGTGACTTTGCGAGCGCGATGCGCGATCGGCAGGGTCAGGCTCCTGTGCCCAGCACCTCCCGCACCAGCGCGGCCCCCAGCCACGACTCGTATGCGTCCGGCGTCCAGCCGTGGACGTCCACCAGCTCAGCGTAGAGGTCGTACAGGGTGAGGGCGTGGATCAGCGCGATCGAGCGCTCGACGTCGATCCCGGGCTGCAGGTCGTCCTCCATCGCCCGGGTGAACCGCGCGATGCCGCGCCGGCGCGCGGCCACGGCCTCGTCCACGCCGGCCCGGATGGCGGCGTCGGCCATCGCCGCGTCCTCGTTGATCGCCACGATGTCGCCGGCGAGCTCCCAGCGCAGCCGGATCGAGCGCGCGAACAGCGCCAGGCGGCGCGCGGGGGACGGTTCGGCCATCGCGGCCTCGAACGATGCCCCCGCCTCGGGCTGCGCGACGACGCCCTCGCGGAGCGCGCCCAGGATCCCCGCCTTCGACCCGTACACCGCGTACACGGTCTGGACCGCCACGCCCGCCTCGGCGGCGACGGCTCGCAGGGTGGTCGCGGCATACCCGTCGCGCCGGAACAGGCGGCGGGCCGCCTCGGCGATCCGGCGCCGGGTGACCGCGGCCCGCTCATCGCGGAGCGTCGGGCGGTGCGCGCTGGGGGCCTTGACATCCGGCATGTCGGTAGAGTATCACTCTATCTGAATAGAGCAGCACTCTATCGAAAGGAGCGTCCCACGATGTCCGACCCGCTCGCCGACCGCTGCCGCCGGCTGATCGAGGTGGGCTTCGGGCAGGGTGACCTGTCCGTCCTCGACGACCTGATGGCCGACGACATCGTCGAGCACCAGCGCGGCAACCCGTCCGGCCGCGAGGGCGCGAAGGCGATCGTCCGCACCCTCCACCGCTGGATGTCCGACTTCTCGCTCACGGTCCAGGACCTCGCCGTGTCGGGCGACGTCGTGTGGACGCGCAACGTCGCGCGCGGCGTCAACACCGGGTCCGTGATGGGCAACCCGGCGAGCGGGACGGCGGTCGAGGTGGACGTGATCGACATCCTCCGCTTCGCCGACGGCCGGGCCGTCGAGCACTGGGGCATCGCGGACCAGCTGGGCCTGCTGATCCAGGTCGGGGCCGTGCCGGCGCCGGGGCGGCCGGCCGGGGGCTGATCGGGGCGTCCGGTGGTCAGGACCCGCTACGCTCGCAGCGTCATGACCCACGAGTACGTGATCGGGCTGCGGGGCGTGGTCCTGACCGCGGTCCAGGGCGCAGGAACGCCGGCCGGGCCGAGTCCGACGGCGGTGGCCTGGGCGGCGGACCGGGTGCTGGCCGTGGGCACGGACGAGGCCGTGCGGGCGATCTCGCGCGGCGACTCCACGTTCCTCGACCTCGCGGGTGGCGCGGTCATGCCGCTCCCCTCGGACGTGGCGGCCGCCGAACGGCTGGTGCGCGCCGCGGTCGCCGAGGGTCGGCCGTTCGACCCCGTCCGGCTGCTGGTGGACGCCGGGCTGTTGGCCACCGATGCCGCGATCGAGGTTGGTGCGCCGGCCGACCTCGCGTTCTGGACCGCGGATCCCGGTGCCGTGCCGGCCACGGACGCCGCGACGCTGACGATCATCGCCATCGTCCGGGCGGGTCACTTCACGGACGGCGACGAGCACGGCGGGCCGTTCGCGAGGCTGCCGGGATCCTGATCCTCAGGACAGCGCCGGGAGCCGCACCCGGATCGTCGTCCCGTGGCCGGGGACCCCGTCGCTCTCCGCGGTGATCGTCCCGCCGTGTGCCGCCACGAGGTCCCGCGCGATCGTCAGCCCGAGGCCGCTGCCGCCGGCGTCCGCGCGACGCTCGAAGCGGTCGAAGCGCTCGAAGCGCCCGAACACGCGGTCGAGGTCGGCCGGCGCGATCCCCTCGCCGGTGTCGGCGACGGTCAGCTCCACCCACGGGCCGCTCACGGTCGCGGCGCGCCCGCCCGAGCCCCCCCCCGGGGTGTGGCGGAGCGCGTTGACGCCGAGGTTCGCGAGCACCTCCCGGATCCGCACCGGGTCGAGGTCGAGCCCGATCGCCGGTCCGTCGGCCACCGACAGCTCCACGCCGGCCTCTCGTGCGGCCGCTGCGTGCCCGGCCACGACGTCGGCGAGCAGGCGCCGCGCGTCGGCCTCCTCGCGGTACAGCGGCAGCGCGCCGGCCTCGGCCAGCGACAGCGTGCGGAGGTCGTCGAGCAGGCGGCCCATGACCGCGGTCTCGGCGAGGATCGGGGCGAGGTGGGCGTCGTCGCGGGGGTGGACGCCGTCGAGCATCGCCTCCACGTTGCCCGAGATGACCTGGAGCGGCGTGCGCAGCTCGTGGGTGACGTCCGCGAGCAGCGCCTGGCGCTCGGTCCGCGACCGGTCGAGGCGGTCCGCCATCGCGTTGAACGACGCCCCCAGGCGCCGGACCGCGCCCGGCCCGCCGAGCTCCACGCGCACGCCGGGCTCGCCATCGGCGAGGCGCTCGGTGGCGGCGGCGATGGACGCCAGCGGCCGGACCGACCGCCCGAGCACGCGGCCGACCACCGTGATCGCGACGACGATGACGACCAGCACGGCCAGCGCGGTCGGTGCCGAGACGGCACTCCCCGGCGAGACGACGCCCAGCAGGGTGCCGGCCAGCCACGTCGCAAGCGCCGTGATCGCCGCCACGAACAGGACGAGCGCCACGACCAGGCAGCCCACGAACCCGGTCGCCTGGCGGGGCCCGGGCATCCCCCGCCGGCCGCGGTGCCAGCCGCCGCGCTGCCAGCCGCCGAGCTGCCGCCCGCCGCGGCGCCACGGACCTCCCGGCGGGTCCTCGTGCCCGGTCATCGGCGCGGCCTCACGGCCCGGGCTCGGCGAGCGCGTAGCCCACGCCGTGGACGGTCAGCACGTACCGGGGCTCGGCAGGGTCCGGCTCCAGCTTGCGGCGCAGGTTCTTGACGTGGCCGTCGATCGCCCGCTCGTAGGTCTCGAGGCTGAACCCGCGCACGGCATCGAGCAGCTGGCCCCGGGTGAACACGCGCCCGGGCTCGCGGGCGAGGACCGCGAGCAGCTCGAACTCGGTGGGGGTGAGCCGGACCGCCCGTCCCGCGACGGAGACGCGATGCCGCCCGAGGTCGACGTCCAGCTCGCCCACGACGAGGCGCTCCCTCGGCCGTGCCGCGGCCTCCGCCCGGCGCAGGATCGCGCGGACGCGGGCGACCAGCTCGCGCGGGCTGAACGGCTTGACCACGTAGTCGTCCGCGCCCAGCTCCAGGCCGGCGACCCGGTCCGTCTCGTCGCCCCGGGCGGTGAGGACGACGATCGGGATCCCGGCGTCGCGGCGGAGCGCGCGGATGACGTCGAGGCCGTCGAGGCCGGGCAGCCCGAGGTCGAGGACGATGGCGTCCGGGCGACGGGTCCGCGCCATGGCCAGCCCGGCACGGCCGTCCGAGGCGGCGAGGACGGCGAAGCCGGCGTGCTCGAGGTAGTCGCGGACGAGCGCGGCGATCTGCGGCTCGTCCTCGACGACGAGGATGGTGCGCATGGGGCTCCGGGCAGGTGACGACGCCGGGCGAGGATACCCGCCCGGCGTCGCGTTGGGTGGGTTGTGTCCGGGTCAGCCGGCCGGCGTGCCCGGGCCGGTGCCGCCGCCCGCCGTACCGCCGCCGCCCGCCGTACCGCCACTGCCC
>CAYJOH010000071.1:0-8857 GCA_964371685.1 uncultured Anaerolineaceae bacterium | reverse complement strand
CTCGAGAGCCCCGGCGAGGAGCCAGGGATCCGCGCGGTCGAGCTGGCCGCGTCCACCGGCCCCGAGGAGGCCGACACCGTCGATCGCGTCCGGCGCGAGGCGCCCGCGGGCTGGCAGTCGCTGGTCGCCACCGACCACCACGGCCGGATCGTGGGTCACCTGCTGCTCACGCCGTGCCCCGTCGTCCGCGAGGAGGCGGTCCTGGGCGAGGTGCTCGCGATCGGCCCGGTGGCGGTGCTCCCGGACCTCCAGTTCCGGGGCGTGGGATCCGCCCTCATGACGGCCGCGATCGGGCTCGCGATCGCGCGCGCCGTCCCGGCCCTCGTGCTGCTCGGGTTCCCCAGCTACTACCCGCGGTTCGGGTTCGCGCCGGCGCGGGCGCAGGGGCTGGAGCCGCCCGCGGCCGCCTGGCCGGACGAGGCGTGGATGGCCCGCCGGCTGCCCGCCTGGACCGACGACCTGCAGGGCACCGTGCACTACCCGGAGGCCTTCGGGCCGCTGGCCTGACGGCGTCGGCCCGGCGCCGAATCCGGCGGGCCGGCGAGACAGGCGGCGTCGGAGCCTGGGTGCCGAAACCGGGGTTGCGCCCGCGTCGTATCCTTCCTCGAGAGTTCGGAGCAGGCTCCCCCGCGCGTCCCCACGCGCCCCAGCGGACGGAGACCCTCGATGACCGACCTTGCCCCCCTGACCACGGACCGGCGTGACGCCCTCGCCGCACGCCTGTTCGACGCCACCCTCGGTGCCTTCGACCTGCTCGCGGTCCACCTCGGCCTCGACCTCGGGCTGTACCGCGCCCTGGCCGACGGCGGACCGGCGACCCCGCCCGAGCTCGCCCGGCGCGCCGGCGTGGACGCCCGCTACGCCCGTGAGTGGCTGGAGCACCAGGCCGTGGGCGGCATCCTGGACGTCGACGCGCCCGATGACGACCCTGACGCGCGCCGCTACGCCCTGCCCGCCGAGCACGCGGACGTCCTGCTGGACCCCGACCACCCGTCCACGATGGCCCCGATGCCGCTGTTCGTCGGCGTGGCGGCCCGCAGCTGGCCGGCGCTGCTGGAGGCCTACCGGTCGGGCGGGGGCGTGCCGTGGGACGCCGACCCTCGCCTGATCGAGGCCCAGGAGCTCGCCAACCGGCCGCTGTTCGGGCGCCTGCTGACCGACGAGTGGCTGCCCGCGATCCCGGACGTGGACGCGCGGCTCCGGGCGGGCGGCGCCTGGGTCGCGGACGTCGCCTGCGGCGGTGGATGGTCGTCGATCGCGATGGCCCGCGGCTACCCGCTGGCCATGGTCGAGGGCCTGGACATCGACCCGGAATCGATCCGCCGCGCCCGCGCCAACGCCGAGGCCGCCGGGCTGACCGACCGGGTCACGTTCCATCTCGTGGACGCCGGGGACCACCAGCTCGACGGGCGGTTCGACCTGGTCACGATCTTCGAGGCGGTCCACGACCTCGCGCGCCCGGTGGAGGTGCTGACCGCGGTGCGCCACCTGCTCAAGCCGGACGGCGTGGCCATCGTGATGGACGAGAAGGTGGCCGAGACGTTCACGGCGCCGGGCGACGAGATCGAACGGCTGATGTACGCCTACAGCCTGTTCTTCTGCCTGGCCAACGGTCTCGCCGACCGGCCGAGCGTCGGCACCGGGACCGTGATGCGTCCGGACACGTTCCGGTGCTATGCGGAGGAGGCCGGATTCTCGCGGGTCTCGATCCTGCCGATCGAGCACGAGACGTTCCGCTTCTACCGCCTCGACCCGTAGACCCCGGCGACCCGGGCACCGGGGCGCTCGCGAGCGGCGAGCACGGCCGGGGCCGGCAGGGCATCATCGACGCCATGCCCCAGCCCCGTCCCGCCGCCGCCTTCGGCCCCGACTGGTCCGCCTCGCTCGCCCGCGCCCCCGAGGCCCGGCTCCGCGAATGGCTGGCGTTCGCCCTCGACGCCTGCGACGTCGCCGACGAGGTCGCGCGCCGCCACTTCCGGCGCGACCTGGACATCGAGCGCAAGCCGGACCGGTCGTTCGTCACGGTCGCGGACCAGGGGATCGAGCGTGAGATCCGGTCGCGGATCCGTGCCCGCTGGCCGGACCACGGCCTGGTGGGTGAGGAGTACGGGACCGAGGCCGGGGACGCCGCGACCCGCTGGTACATCGACCCGATCGACGGCACCCACAACTTCATCCGGGGCGTCCCGCTGTTCGGGACGCTGCTGGCCGTGGAGCACGAGGGCGAGGTGCAGGTCGGCGTGATCTCCGCCCCCGCGATGCGCGAGCGCTGGTACGCGTACCGTGGTGGCGGGGCGTGGAATGTGGGCGCCGACGGCGAGCGACGGATCCGCGTCTCGCGCGTCGGCGACGTCGGCGACGCGCAGCTGCTGTACGGCAGCGGCCGGGACAACGTCGCGAGCGGCCTGATGCCCGGCTTCGACGCGCTGATCGCATCGTGCTGGCGGGAGCGCGGCTTCGGCGACTTCTGGGGCTACACGCTGGTCGCGGAGGGAGCCGCCGAGGCGATGCTGGAGACCGGCATGAACGCCTGGGACCTGGCGGCGCCGCAGGTGCTGATCGAGGAGGCCGGCGGGCGCGTGACCGATGTCGACGGCATCCGGCGGATCGACGCCCCGTCGTTCATCGGCTCGAACGGGCACCTCCACGAGGAGATCCTGCTGCGGCTCCGGGCGCGCCCCTGAGCCCGGCCCTACGCCCCGGCGGCGACGGATCGCTACCGGCTGGCCTCGATCTGGTGATCTCTGCCTCGCCGCCGGGCGTCCGCCGGGCGCGCCGGATGACCACGACCGCGATCGATCCCGCCAGAACCAGCGCGCCGGTGCCCAGGGCGAGCGCGCCCGGCTCACCAACCCCTGGCAGCAGCGACGAGGGCGCGACGAGCAGCAGCAGGAACGCGACGAGCCCAACCGCCACCCAGGGGGTGCGCGCCACCGCCGCCACGTGGACCGCGACCGCAAACGACTCCTCGGCCGGTCCGCCGGTCGCCATGTCGAGGATGGCCTCGCCATCGCTGGCGAGCAGGGCCAGGTCCCGATCGTCCACCAGACCCTCGGCGACCGCCGCCAGCGCCGCGTCCTCGAGCGCCCAGATGACCTGCGCGCGGTCCTCTGCGCGGCCCGTCGAGACGCCCCAATTGAGCGCCCCGGCCCAGCTCGGGCGGTAGAGTCCGCCGGCCCAGCGTTCGGTCAACCGGTCACGCGCCATGGCCCGTGCCTGGCCGACGCGCCCGGCCAGGTCGGCCCGGCGCACGGCCTCCTCCGCCGTCCGGCGCGCCGCGCGGCGCGGCGATCGACCTCCATCCCGACGTGCGCGAGGTCGTCGGGGATCAGCCGGTCGATGCGCGCGAACAGCGCCTCGAGCCGGGCGCGCGCGGCCGCCTCGCCGGTCCCGTCGTCCCGCCGCGCCACCCGGCTGCCCCTACGCGCCTTCACCCCCCGATCCTCCGCCTACGCTCCGGCCGCGTCCAGTGCCTGGGTCATGATCGAGAGGGCCGAATCGACCTCCCCTGCCGTCGTCACGAGCGGCGGGATGATCCGGATCACGTTCACGTAGGTGCCCGCCGTCAGCAGCAGCAGCCGCCGGTCGAAGCACGCCTGCTGGACCCGCTTCGTCAGCTCCGCGTTGGGCACCCGACCATCGCCCTCCCCGGGCTTCACGAACTCCAGCGCGACCATCAGCCCGAGGCCGCGGACGTCGCCCACGGACGCCCGGCCCGCCGTCACGCGACGCAGGCCGTCGAGGAGCTGGCGTCCGCGTTCGCGCGCGTTGGCGACGAGGCCCTCCTCCTCGATGACGTCGAGGGTGGCGAGCGCTGCCGCGCACGCGACGACGTTCCCGCCGTAGGTGCCGCCGTGGGACCCGGGAGGCAGCCGGTCGAGGATCTCGCGCCGGGCGATGATCCCGGACAGCGGCAGCCCCGACGCGATCCCCTTGGCCATGACCAGGATGTCCGGATCCACGTCCCAATGCCGGACGGCGAACAGCTCGCCGGTCCGCCCGAAGCCCGTCTGGACCTCGTCGGCGATGAGCAGGATCCCGTGCTGCCGCGTGATCTCGCGCAGGCGGGGCAGGAACGACGGCGACGGGACGATGTAGCCACCCTCGCCGATGACCGGCTCCACGATGATCGCCGCCACCTTGTCCGGGTACACGAGCTGGTGGAACAGGAGGTCCAGCTGCGCCTCCCAGTCGCAGCTGCAGGCGGCGGGGTCGTGGGCGCCGCCCGGGGCGCGGTAGCAGTACGGGTAGGAGGCGTGGTAGACGGAGCCCGGCAGGGGCTCGAAGGCGCCCCGGTACACGTCCTTGGCCGCCGTCAGCGCCATCGTCTGGGCCGTCCGGCCGTGGAACCCGTAGCGGAAGGCGACGATCGCCGCCCGCCCGGTGGCGACGCGCGCCAGCTTGACGGCGGCCTCGACAGCCTCGGCACCCGAGTTGGACAGGAACGCGCCCCAGGGTCCGCCCGGCAGCAGGCGGGCGAGCCGGTCGTACAGCCGCAGCCCGGGCTCGTGGTAGACGATGTTCTGCTGGCCGTGGAGCAGCCGCGCGGCCTGCGCCTGGACGGCGGCCACCACCCGCGGGTGCGCATGCCCCGTGTTCGTGACACCGATCCCGGACGTGTAGTCCAGGTACCGCTCGCCCTCGGGCGTGACCAGCCACGACGCCTCGCCGTGGTCCACGAGGAGGTTGGTGATCCGGCCCCAGACCGGCGGCACGACCGAGCGGTCGGGGAGGGGAGCGGCAGCGGCCGGGGAGACGGGGGTGTCGACCATGGGAAGCCTCCTCGGGCGGCGCGGGTTGGTGCGGCTGGATGCGCCCGGCGGTGACCGGGCGGGTGGCGGCAGGTCTATCGGGGCGCCGGCACGCGACGCTGGCCGCGCGCCGACATGACCGTGGACAGCACCACCGCGCTGACCGCGATCAGGAAGATCGCGGTCCCGATGACGTGGACCTGGGGCGGGAGGTTGTTCCGGATCGTGCCCCAGATCCAGACCGGGAACGTGTTGACCAGGCCGGACGTGAAGTTGGTGATGATGAAGTCGTCGATCGACAGCGAGAACGCCAGCAGCGCGGCGGCGATGATGCCCGGGCGGATCATCGGGAAGGTGACTTTCCAGAACGTGACCCACTCGTTGGCGCCAAGGTCCATCGCGGCCTCCTCCAGGTTCCGGTCGAACCCCTGGATGCGCGCCTTCACGGTGATCACGACGTAGCTGATGTTGAACATGACGTGGGCGATCAGGATCGTGTTGAAGCCCAGCGGATAGAACAGCCCCGCCGGGACGATGCTCTTGAACGGCTCCTGCGACGCCGACGCGACGAACAGCGACAGGAGGCTGGCGCCGAGCACGATCTCGGGCGTCGCCATCGGGATGAAGATGAACAGGTTGGTGCCGCCCCGGCCACGGAAGGTGTAGCGGACAAGCGCAAGGGCGATCAGCGTGCCGAGTGTGGTGGCGATCACCGTCGCAATGGCGGCGACGGCGAGCGACGTCCACAGGGCGTCGGACAGGCCCGGCCGGCTGAGCGGGTTCGCCCAGGCGTCGAGCGAGAACTGGTTCCACACGAAGTTGAACTTGCCCTCGGGCTTGTTGAACGAGAACGCGATCATCACCGCGATCGGCACCATCAGGTAGGTGATGGCGCCCGCGGTGAAGATCGGCAGCGACCAGCGCGACCAGGCGGAGCGAACGCGCTGCCCGCTGCTCGGGCGGGTGGCGATGCGGATCGCCATGTCGGCGCCCGCGACCACCGCCCCGGCCGAGGATCCGACAGATGCCGCGGGCAGCGAATCGAGCAGCGGCTCGCCCGCCGCCGGGGCACGGCTCGAGCCCTGGTCCGGCCCGATCAGGTGGCGGTCGTCGCGGATCGGCTCATGCTCCTCGGGGAACAGGTCACGGCCGTCGCTCATGCCCGGCCCCCGCTCAGCTCTTCGGTGCCCAGGACACGCGCGTAGAAGAAGATCGCGACCAGGATCGTGGCCATCAGGATGAACGCGAGGGCGGCCGCGGTCGGGTAGTCGTTCTGCTCCAGGAAGCGCCCCTGGATCACGTTGCCGATCATCTGGGTCTTGGGACTGCCCAGGAGGTGGGCGTTGACGTAGTCGCCGATGGCCGGGATGAAGGTCAGGATCGAGCCCGCGAACACGCCCGGCAGCGACAGCGGCAGCGTCACCCGCAGGAAGGCCTGGCTGACCATCGACGCCCCGACCAGCGCCCCGGCGGTGCCGCCCACCAGCGCGGCCAGCGCGACCAGCCCGGGCGTCGCGTCGTCGCCCACGATCCGGCTGTAGCCGAGACCCACCTGGAGCGCGATGGCCAGGAACGCGCCGAGCAGCGCGCCGGTGATCGCCCCGCCCCGGCGCCAGGGGCCTGCGTACAGGTCCTGCGCCGCCTCGACCAGGCGCCGGTCGACCTTCTCCAGCGACACGTACAGCGGCAGGACCATGAACGGCAGGAACTCGTAGGTCAGCCCGCCGACCACGGCCAGCGGCGTCCCGATGACGCTGAAGTTGTCCGGTACCAGCCCGAGCACGTCGCGGATGACGCCCAGGAACGGCCCGTCGTTGCCCAGGATGATCCGCCACGAGATCGTGCGAATCAGGAAGCTGGTGAAGAACGGCGCGATGACCAGGAACAGCAGCAGGCTCTTGTAGCGCCCGCCGCGGAATGCGATGCCGTACGCGAGTGGGTAGCCGATCAGGAAGCACAGGATGGTGGCCAGCCCGCCGTACACGATCGAGTTCACGAAGTTGCCGCTGTAGCGCGTCACGGCATCCGGGAAGTTGCCGAACGACCAGGTGTCGGGCGGGCTGACGAACCCCGTGAGCAGCGTCCCCTCGGACAGCGAGAACAGGAACATCTGGACGTTGGGGACGACGAAGAACACGGCCAGCCAGGCGAGGCCGGGCAGCATCAGCAGCCAGGGGATCGCGCCGCGGTACCGGTGGATCAGCTGGCCCACGTGCCGGTTGCTCCTCGCGCTGGTGAGGCGGGTGGGCGGCGGGGGGGGGGGGGGGGGGGGGCGCCCCCCCCGCGCCTCGGGTCGGCTACGCGCCCTCGAGCAGGGCGACGAGGTCGTTGAACGCGATGTCCTCCTCGTCGGTCAGGTCCGGCTGCGCGTACTGCTTGGCCGTCACCTCGGCCGGCGGGAACAGCAGCGGGTTGGCGGCCAGCTCGGCGTCCTCGGCGGCGATGACCTCGGCCACGCCCTTGACCGGCGAGATGTAGTAGATCCATGCGGCGAGCCGTGCGGCGTTGTCCACGTCGTAGACGAAGTCGATCATCGCCTCGGCCGCCCGCTTGTGCTGGGCGCCCTTGGGGATGAGCATGTTGTCGGTCCAGATGATCGACCCCTCGGTCGGGTACACGAACCGGTCGTCGTCGCCGCCCGACGAGGCGAGGTCGCCCGACCAAACGACGGCCACCCAGGTGTCGCCGGAGCCGAAGTCCTGCAGGTACTCGTTGCCGGTGAAGCCCTTGATGTGGCCGCTGTCGACGTACGGCTGGAGGAAGTCCTTGATCTTCTGCGCGTCCTCGACGGTGAGCTCCGGCGGCAGGTTGGTGATCTCGCCGCGCTCGCGCAGCAGCAGGCTGATCAGCGAGAACGTGTCCTGGTAGCCGGACAGCAGCGTGACCTTGCCCTTGAACTTGTCGTCGAACAGGTCCGCGATCGAGGTCAGCTCGCGGCCCGTGGAGGCCACGTTGTAGCCCACGCCGGTGGCGCCCGACTGCCACGGGTAGTGGTACGTCAGGTCCGGGTCCCACTCGAGGCCCCGGAGCTCGTCCCGGATGTTCGCGGCCGCCGTCGCGACGTTGGCCTGGTCGATCGTCTCGACCCAGCCCTGCCGGATCAGCCGGGCGGCCATGTAATCGGTCAGGACGATGAGGTCCCAGCCCGTGTCGAGGCCGGCCTGGAGGGCCGGCGCGATGGTCGCGAAGAAGTCCTCGTTGGTCTGGACGTCCTCGACGTAGTTGACCTCGATGCCGTACTGGGCCTCGAAGTCGTCGAGCGTCGGCGACGCGCTCTCGTCGTCGTTGAGATCGATGTAGGCGGGCCAGTTCGCGAAGTTGAGCGGGCCGGTGATGTCGCCGCCGGCACTGGGCGCCGGCGTGGCCTCGCCACCGGTGCTCGGGGCGGGCGTCGCCTCGCCGCCCGAGGACGGGGCGGCCGTGGAGCCGCTGCCCCCGCACGCGGCAAGGAACGCGGACAGCCCCACGAGCGAGCCGCCCCGCAGGACGGCCCGCCGGCTGATCGCGCGCTCGGCGAGGTTGATATCTGCCACCGGGGTCTCCTCCTCCTGGTGTGTCACTCGGCCGCCGCGTCGGCGGCCGGCGTCGGATCCGTGATCACGAAGGTGTGATCCGGCGACCAGGTCAGCTGGACCTGCTCGCCCGGCGCCCACAGCTCGGATCGCGTGGCACGCTCGACGTTCTGCTCGTAGACCGTGACCCGGGCGCCGCCCGCGATCTCGACCTGGTACTGGGTGCTGACGCCCATGTACGAGGCATCGCGGATCATGCCGGCCAGGCGGTTGTGCCGCTCCGGCGTGGTCGCCCCGGGATCGTGGAGGCGGATCTTCTCCGGCCGGACGCCGAGCTGGACCGCCCCCGCCCCGGTCACCGCCGCCCGTGGCACCCGGACCAGCGTGTCGTCGGCAAGACGCACCAGCGCGTACGCGTCCGCAGTCCCGTCCGCCCGCCCGGCCAGCAGGTTGGAGATCCCCAGGAAGCCGGCCACGAACCGCGTCGTGGGCCGCTCGTACAGGGTCTCGGGATCCGCCAGCTGCTCGTAGTGCCCCTTGTTCATGACGGCGATGCGATCGGACATCGTCATCGCCTCCTCCTGGTCGTGGGTC
>CAYJOH010000070.1:6688-8883 GCA_964371685.1 uncultured Anaerolineaceae bacterium | reverse complement strand
GACAGGAGCAGGTCGACGCCCGCGTCGATCGCGGCCTCCACGAGCGGGCCGCGCCGCCCGGCTGGGATGGCCGCGAAGCCGCGCATGGCCTTCACGGCCCCCCAGGCGCACGGGAGGCCCTCGTTGATGCCGCAGGCGAAGCCCGGGCCCGCCGTTCCCGAGGCGAGGTAGCGTGGGGCATCCGGCCCGCCGAGGACGGCCCGAGCCTGCCAGTCGATCGCCTCGACGACGCGCGGATCGTCGAGCCGGCCGAAGGCGACGAGCGCCCGCACGAGGTTGCCGCTCAGGCAGTGGTAGACCGACGACGGGGGTGGCGGTCGGTCGTCCCGGGCGGCGCTGGAGCAGCCGAAGCCGCCGCCGGGGACGAGCGTGTGGGCGAGCACGTAGTCGCACGCGGCAGCGACCCGGGGATCGGCGGCATCCGCGCCCAGCTGCTCGAGCACGATCAGGCTCCAGACCGTCCCGGTGTACTTGGGCGAGTACCCGGGTCCCGGCTTGACCCACCAGCCGGCAGGGTCCTGGGCCGCGAGGATCGGCCCGATCGGCGGCTGCGTCATCGCGGCCGCCCGAGCGGCCGCGACCTCCGGATCGTCCGCGGGGCGGTCCTCGAGCCACCGGAGCGCGAGCTGGCGCACGGCCGGCCCGGACCCGTGGAGCAGCCACGGGCGGGGATCGGCGCGCAACGCGGTCAGCCAGCCGTCCACCATGGCGTCATCATGCCACCGCCGCGGGGCAGGTCTCGACCCGCGCGGCCTACGCGATCACCTCTTCGAGACCGGCCTCGTAGCCGGCGTCGAAGGCGGCGATGTCGAGCGCGATCATGTCCGGCCGCTTCGAGCCCAGCACCCGCGTGAACGCCGCATGGACGCTCTCGGGCTCGACGAACCGGCGCCGGCCGACGAGCGCGCCCAGCGCCACGACCGACACCAGCTTGTCGTCGCCGGCCCGACGCGCGAGCGCGGTGCAGGGCACGGACAGGACCTCGATGTCGTCGCGGCCGGGCTCCGCCTCGATGAGCGTGGTGTTGACCACCAGCAGGCCCTGGGGCGCCACCAGCGGCGTGTACCTGGCCATCGACGGTGGGTTGAGCACGACCGCGTGGTCGGCGCGGTCGACGATCGGCGACCCGATCTGGCGGTCGGCGACGATGACCGTGCAGGACGCCGTGCCGCCGCGCATCTCCGGCCCGTAGGACGGGATCCACAGGACCTCGCGGCCCTCGATCAGGGCGGCCTCGGCGAGCACCTTGCCGGCGAACAGGATCCCCTGGCCGCCGAACCCGGCGAAGATCGTGGAACGTTCCATCGTCACGCCCCCGTCGGCCGCGTGGGACCGGCTTCCTTGGTCGGCCCGGCGGGTCCCGGCGCGGCGGCCGCGCAGCCGCCGGCCGGCGCGGGCCTGCCGACAGGGGCCGGCATCGGCTGTCCGACGCCCTTCGCCCGGTCCACGAACAGCCCGACCGGGTAGGCCCCCATCACCTCGGATTCCAGGCGACGCATCGCCTCGGTCGGGGTCATGCCCCAGCCCACCGGGCAGGTGGACAGCACCTCGACGATCGAGAAGCCGGTGTCCTCGAGCTGGACGTCGAACGCGCGCCGGATCATCGCCTTGGTCTTGCCGATCAGCCCTGGCTCGGCGATGCAGCCGCGGGCCGCGTACGCGACGCCCGGCAGCAGCGACAGCATCTCCGTCACGGGCAGCGGGTAGCCCTGCGAGCGCACGTCCCGCCCCAGCGGGCTGGACGTCGTCTTCTGGCCCGCCAGCGTGGTCGGGGCCATCTGGCCGCCGGTCATGCCGTAGATCCCGTTGTTGACGAAGATCACGGTGATCCGCTCGCCGCGGCCGGCGGCGTGGACGATCTCCGCGGTGCCGATCGCGGCGAGGTCGCCATCGCCCTGGTAGGTGAACACGACGCGGTCCGGCCGGTAGCGCTTGACGCCGGTCGCAACGGCGGCCGCGCGGCCATGCGGCGATTCGACCGAATCGAGGCGCAGGTAGTCGTACGCGAACACGGCACAGCCCACGGACCCGACGAGGATCGTCCGGCCCGCGATGTCCATCTCCTCGAGGACCTCGGCCAGCAGCCGGTGGACGATCCCGTGGCCGCAGCCCGGGCAGTAGCTCGTGGGCTGGGCGGAGAGCAGGATCGGTCGCCGGTAGATCGTGCGGGGTGCGGCCGGCGCGTCGGGTGTCCC
>CAYJOH010000070.1:3185-6678 GCA_964371685.1 uncultured Anaerolineaceae bacterium | reverse complement strand
CGCGGGCGGCGGCGGGGGCGGGGGGGGGGGGGGGCCCCCCGCGCCGCCCCCCGAAGCGGGAGCGGCCCGACCTCGGGCTTCGTGGTCATCGGACACCTCCCGGCGCCGTCTCCGGCGTCACCGCTCCCGGGCCGGCGGGCGCCGTCTCCGGCGTCACGGCCCAGGCCTTGCGCATCGCGGCCACGACCTCGTCGGGGCTGGGGACCATCCCGCCCGTCCGGCCGTGGTGGAACACGGGCACCGCGCCCTCGATCGCCAGGCGGACATCCTCGACCAGCTGGCCGGCCGAGAGCTCGACCGCCAGCACCGCCCGGGCGCCGGCGGCGGCCTCGCGGAGCGCCGGCGACGGGAACGGCCACAGCGTGATCGGCCGGAACAGGCCGGCCCGCAGCCCCTCCTCGCGCGCCCGCTCCACGGCCGTCCGCGCGACCCGCGCGGCGGTGCCGTAGGCGACCACGACGACCTCGGCGTCGTCCAGCGACTCGCCGGCCCAGCGCCGCTCCTTCGCGGTGATCTCGGCGTACGTCGCCTGGAGGACGTCGTTGGCCTCCTCCAGCTCGTCGGGCCGGATGTGGAGCGAGCGGACGACGCGCGGCTCGCGGCCCGCGGCGCCCTCGAGGATCCACTCCGGCGTCGGCTTGGGGATCGACCGGAAGCGCGGCACGACCGGCTCCATCGCCTGGCCCAGGATTCCGTCGGCGAGGATCATCACCGGCGTTCGGTAGCGCTCGGCGAGGATGAACGCGTCACCCACGAGGTCGATCGCCTCGGCGATGGACGAGGGCGCCAGCACCGGCACGCGGTAGTCGCCGTGCCCGTGGCCCTTCGTCGCCTGGAGGTAGTCGGCCTGCGAGGCGCCGATGCTGCCGAGGCCCGGGCCGCCGCGCATCACGTTGACGAGCACGACGGGGAGCCGCGAGCCTGCCATGTAGGACATGCCCTCGGCCATCAGGCTGATGCCGGGACTGGAGCTGGACACGAGCACCCTGGCGCCCATGGCCGCGGCGCCGAGCGCCATGTTGATCGCGGCCAGCTCGCTCTCGGCCTGGACGAACGCGCGGCCCTCCTCGGGCATCCGGCGCGCCATCCACTCCAGGAGCTCGGCCTGGGGGGTGATCGGGTAGCCGAAGTAGGCGTCGCAGCCGGCGGCGATCGCGGCCTCGGCGATGGCCTCGTTGCCCTTCATCAGGACCCGCCCGGGGAGTGGCGCCTCGCCGCCGGTCCCGGGCGGCGAGGCGACGACGTGCGGGCGTCCGGCACCCGCGGGACGTTCGAGGACGGGCATGCGTCAGGCCCCCTTGGGCGGAGCGAAGATCGTGAGGACGGCGTCGGGGCAGACCCGCGCGCACTTGGCGCAGCTCGTGCACCCGGCCGGGTCGACCAGCCGTGCGGGGTGGTAGCCCATCGCGTTCACGACCCCCGTGTCGAGGGCGAGGACGCGCGGTGGGCAGACATCGACGCACAGGGAGCATCCCTTGCATCGTTCGCTCGCAACGAGCACCGGCACGAACGCCGGCGGGCCACTGTCGTACGGCCGGAGTGGGGCGTCGACGAGTGGCGTGGACATGGCCATGCAGGCACCTCCGGCCTCCGAGAATGGCGCCGTGCCGGGCGGCCGGGGAGGGCCGAAGAGTCACCTCGCCACGGGCCGGTCATCCCGACCGGACAGCCGATGGTCCGGGGGGTCGGCGCACGCGCGCCTACTCCCGGATGCCGAGACGGTGCGGCGCGTCGCCGGCGAGCTCGCGCACGTGGGCGACCAGCTCCTGCTCGGTGAGGCGCTCGGCCGCCCGCGAGTGGACGTGGCGTCGCCGGCCGTGCTTGCGGTCCTCGGACCGCAGGTTCCGCTCCAGGCGCTCCCGGACGATCCCCGGGCCGACCACGGTCACGTCGTCCGTCTCGGGGACGTGCCCGGCGACCTCCTCGAGGAAGGCCCGGAGGTGGTCGCGCCGGGCGCGCTCGGCGGCATCGGCCTCGCCGCCGCCGTGGCGGACGAGGGGGTCGAAGCGGTGGTGGCCGCTGGACCGGTGCCTGCCCGGCACGTCGGACCGGATCCGCTCGAGCGTCGCCCGGTCGGCCCAGCGCACGATGATCGCCTCCTCGCTGTCGATCCAGACGAGGGTCGTGGCGACCTCCGCTGTTCGCGCATGCATGGCGGCCTCCGGTCAGCGTGCCCAGGCGGGGGTGTCGTCGTCCTGGGCGATGTCGGCGTAGGCGATCCCGGACGCCCGCTCCCAGGCCACCCGGTCCACGTGGACCGTGTAGCGGTGGCTCCCGGCGTGGAACGACAGCATCGGGGCGTCGCGCAGCGCGAAGTCGGCGTACACCGGCAGGCCGCACAGGTCCGGGATCGGCGGGATCGTGCCCGCGTCGCACTCGGGCGCGAGGGCGGCGAACTCGGGCTCGGTCAGCAGGCGGACGTCGGCGGCGCCCAGGATCCGCTTCGCCTTGGCCAGGTCCACGTGATCGGGGGCGTCGACGAGGAGCAGCGCTCGCCGGCCGTCGTTGCTGGCGATGCCCACCACCTTCGCGAACCGGCGCGGGTCGATGTGCTCGGCGCGCGCGGTGGCCTCGGCGGTGAACGTCTCGGGGTGCTCGTGGAGCTCGTACTCGACGTGGCGCCCCGCGAGCCAGTCGAGCAGGCCCGCGTGGGGGCCATCGGTCCTGGGGGTTTCGACGGCCATGGCGCGTCTCCTTCCGGGCGGTCAACCCCGGAGCCGGGAGCCTCCGGGCGTCCGATCCGCGAGCGAGCATGCACGTGGGCCGCGTCGCGGGCGAGTGGCATCGGTCGGGGTCGGCCGGGGCGGATGGCCCCTTGGCGGCCCGGTCCGTCCGCTACCCTCGATCCCGCCATGTCCAAGCTGACGCCCAAGATCATCCTCGAGGGGACCCGCCTCACCCACAAGACGGACCTCGCGTTCGCCCTCAACGAGCATCCGCGGATCGTGGGTCCGCGGCGCTACCGCTACCACTCGCCGCTGATCTCCGCGGAGTGGTGCGGGTTCACCCCGTTCCCGTGGGGCCGCGGCCCGATCAACTTCCAGCCCGGCGGCGAGGAGGAGGCACGGGCCATGGCGGTGTTCGATGCCTGGACCCGGCTGATCGAGCTCCAGCCGCACTACTCGTGGATCATCGACCGGTTCCACCTCTCGGCGCGGGCCCACCAGCTCGCCGAGCACGGACACGACGTGGACTTCCTATGGCTGGAGGAGCGGCTGCGGGCCCTCGACGTGCACCTCGTGCTGTGCACCCGGCGCGACGGCACGTGGGAGGCCGCGCGCGACGAGCGTCTGGTCGTGTCCGGGAAGCCGTCCCAGTACGACGACCTGGACGTGTTCCGACGCGAGCAGGACCTGCTGCGGCGGCTGGCCTCGGAATCGATCCTGCCAGTCCTCGAGCTGGACACGACCGATGGCGACGCGGATGCCGCATGCAACGCGATCGCCGACTGGATGGCGTCCACGGGCGGGCTCTGGCCACGGGGTCACGCCCC
>CAYJOH010000070.1:0-3085 GCA_964371685.1 uncultured Anaerolineaceae bacterium | reverse complement strand
AATGGCCCGCGACCTTGTGACTCTCGGCTCTCATGCGCAAATGCGCATATGCCGATGATGCAGGCATGGACGAGATCACGGCACTCCAGGCGGAGATCCTGAAGACCCTCGCGAGCCCCCGGCGGCTGGAGATCATCCACCGCCTCGCCGAGGGGCCGTGCGAGGTCGGGCGACTCGCCGAGGAGCTCGGCGCCAGCCAGCCGAACATCTCGCAGCACCTCGCGGTGCTCAGGTCGGTCGGCCTCGTCGAGGCTGAGCGCGAAGGCCGCGAGGTCCGCTACCGCCTCACCGACCCGGATGTCGTGGTCGCCTGCGGTCTGATGCGTGGTGTGCTCCAGCGACGGCTGTCCCGGCTGGGGCGGCTGTCGACCGTCGACCAGTCGGCCCGGGAGCTCGTCGAGCTCCAGTAGCGGAACGAGGAATCCCCAATGGACGAACCCCTCAACCTGGTCCTGTTCTCGGGCACCGATGACAAGCTGCAGGCCGCCGCGGTCCTGACCGCCGGCGCCGCCGCCCTCGGCAAGCCCGTGAACGTCTTCCTCCAGTACTGGGCGCTCGACGCGTTCACCAAGGCCAAGATCGACCTCGACCACGGGCTCGCCCCCGAGGCCGGCGCCGAGGGCCGCGTGAAGGTCGACGCCCTCGCCAAGGCCGGCCAGGCGTCCTGGGCCGAGACCCTCCGCCAGGCCAAGGACCTGGGCTCGGTCGACATCCAGGCCTGCTCGCTGTCCATGGACCTCCTCGGCCTCGAGGAGTCCGACCTCGACCCGCTCGTCGATGGCGTGGAGGGCGTCACCGCCTTCTACCTCAACGCCGGCGAGGGGCACGTCGTCTTCATCTAGCCATCCGAGTCGCGAACCCGAGTCACGGAAGGGAACCCACGATGACCACCGCCACGGACCTGCAGCTCGACGCCCGCGGGCTCAACTGCCCGATGCCGATCGTCAAGACCGCGCAGGCGATCAAGGGCCTCGCGTCCGGCCAGACCCTCGAGGTCCTGGCCACGGACCCCGGCTCCACCAAGGACTTCGAGGCCTGGTCGAAGACGACCGGCAACCTCCTGGTCGAGCAGAGCGTGGACGGCGGCGTGTTCCGCTTCGTCCTGCGCAAGAAGTAGGGATCGACCGATGACCGTCGCCGACGTCCCCGTCACCCCCGAGACCATGCCCCAGCCCGCGGCCGCGCCGGAGCAGGAGGCGAAGCCCAAGGGCCTCGCGATCATCTGCTACAGCGGCGACCTCGAGAAGACGTGGGCCGCCATGATCCTGGCCTCCACGGCCGGCGCGATGGCGATGCCGACCAAGGTGTTCGTCACCTTCTGGGGCCTCCAGACCTTCGTCCGGGACGATGTCCGGATCACGGGCGAGAACTGGATGCAGAAGATGATGAGCTTCATGCAGCGCCCGGGGATCAGCCACCGGAAGCTGTCCAAGATGAACTTCCTGGGCATGGGCCCCTGGATGATGCGCAAGCTCGCCAAGCAGTACAACGTGGCGAGCCCCAAGGAGCTCCTCGAGATGGCCACGCTGATGGGCGTGGAGTTCATCCCGTGCCAGATGACGATGGACATGTTCGGCATCAAGCGCGAGGACCTCATCGAGGGCATGGGCGAGCCCGTCGGCGCCGCCACCTACCTGTCCTACGTCGGCGACAACTACTCGCCGCTGTTCATCTGATCACTCGCCGCACCGCCACGCGGCGCCACCCGGAAGGGACACTCCGATGACCGAGACCGCCATCCCGCCCATCGACGTCACGCTCGATGCCCGCGGCAGCTTCTGCCCCGGCCCGCTGATGGAGCTCATCCGCGGCATGCGCGAGGCCGAGGTCGGCGACGTGATCGCCGTCCTGTCCTCCGACAAGGGCAGCAAGGCCGACATTCCCAAGTGGGTCGAGAAGGCCGGTCACAACCTGATCGGCGTGTTCACCCGCGAGGGCTACGACGAGATCATCGTCGAGAAGGTGCGGTAGCACCCATGCAGCGCGTCGTCGTCCTGGGTGGCGGGGTCGGGGGCACCCTCGCCGCCAACCTCATCGCCCGCAAGCTCAAGAAGCCCATCGCGAACGGCACGGCCTCCGTCACCGTGGTCGACCTCACCGGCCGGCACACGTACCAGCCCGGGTTCATGTACATCGCGATGGGCCAGGAGAAGGCGGACAAGCTCGTCCGCGGTGAGAAGTCGCTGCTCGACTCCAACATCAACCTCGTCGTCGACGAGGTCCGGCGGATCGACGTGGCCGGCCAGAGCGTGGAGCTCGCCACCGGCGCGCGCCTCCCGTACGACCAGCTCGTGATCGCCACCGGGTCGCGGATCATGCCCGAGGAGATCGAGCACTTCGACGCCGAGGCCCACCACTTCTACACGGCCGAGGCCAGCCTCCGCCTGCGCAAGGCGCTCGATGCGTTCAAGGGCGGCCGGATCGTGATCGGCATCGCGGGCATCCCCTACAAGTGCCCGCCGGCGCCGCTCGAGGTCGCCTTCCTGGTCGAGTCCGAGCTCCGCGAGCGCGGGCTGCGCGACAAGACCGAGATGACCTTCCTGTCGCCGATCAACCGCGCGTTCACGATCGAGAGCGTGTCCGAGATGGCGACGCCGATCTTCGGGCAGAAGGACATCAAGCTGGAGCTCCTGGCCGGCATCGCGCAGATCGACCCGGAGCGCAAGGTGGCCATCACCGACGCGTTCGAGGAGCACCCCTACGACCTGCTGATCGTCGTGCCGCCGCACAAGGGCGCACAGGTGGTCATCGACTCCGGCCTGGCGCCGAGGTCGGGCTGGGTGCCGACCGATCGCCACACCCTCCAGGTCAAGACGGTCGTCAAGCCGGCGCCCGGCCAGTCCGACGAGGACATCCCGCGCTACCCGAACATCTACGCGCTCGGCGATGCCACCGACCTGCCGCTGTCCAAGGCTGGCTCCACGGCCCACTTCGAGGCGCCGATCGTGGCCGAGCGGGTCGCCGCCGCCGTCCTGGGCCGAGCGCCCTCGGGCAAGCACGCGAGCTACACCGGCAAGGTGATGTGCTTCTTCGAGGTCGGCGACGGGAAGGGCACGCTGCTCCAGTTCGACTACGACCACCCGCC
>CAYJOH010000069.1:0-8885 GCA_964371685.1 uncultured Anaerolineaceae bacterium | reverse complement strand
GACCGGCGAGCTGGGTACCCGTCTCGTCGATGGCCTCCACCGGATGGTCGCCTCGCTGGCGGACGCAGGGCTGTCGGTGATCGTCGACCACGTGCTGCTGGAACCGGACTGGCTTCCCGACCTGGTCGCACGGCTCGAAGGTCACGAGGTCCTGTTCGTTGGCGTTCGATGCGCGCTCGAGACCGTGGTCGAGCGCGAGCGCGAACGCCGCGACCGGACGATCGGCCAGGCGGCCGCCCAGCTGGACGTGGTGCACCGGGCGGGCGGCTACGACCTCAAGGTCGACACGTCCATCCTGTCGCCGGAAGCGGCCGCGAACGTGATCGTCGAGGCGGTCGGACGCGGCTTCCCGGCGCGTGCCTTCGCCCGCGTCGGCCGGTCCCGGGGTCAGGCCCGCCTGCCGTCCGCGGTGAGACCGGCGGCTGGAAGCGGGTCGTAGGGACGTCCCTCGGCGCCACGCAGCCAGGCCCGGGCGTTGTCGCCCAGCGACGGCAGGTGGTAGCCGCCCTCCTGGAGGATCACCAGGCGCTTGCCGACAGCCGCCGCGCGCCGCCCGACCTCGTGGTACACGTCCGTGGTCAGGGCGAAGTCCCCGATCGGGTCCGCCCCGTAGGTGTCGAACCCGAGCGAGACGACCATGACGGAGCCCGGCTCGTCCGCGATCCGGTCGAGGGCCTGGCCCAGCGCCACGAGGTAGTCGTCGTTGGACAGGCCGGCCGGCAGCGGGAGGTTGAGGTTCGCGCCCCTGCCCGAGCCCTCGCCCGTCTCGTCCGGCCAGCCCAGGAAGAACGGGTACTGGCGGTCCGGGTGCGCGTGGAGCGACACGTACAGCACGTCGCCGCGGCGCCAGAAGATCTGCTCCGTGCCGTTGCCGTGGTGGTAGTCGACGTCGAGGATCGAGACGTGCTCGCCGGTCCGCTCCGCGATCGCCTGGGCTGCGATCGCCGCATTGTTGAGATAGCAGAACCCGCCGTACATCGAGCGCGCGGCGTGGTGGCCCGGCGGCCGGCACAGGCCGTAGGCGGCGGGCTCGCCGCCGAGGACGAGGTCCACGGCCGTGAGCGCGACGTCGACCGCGGCCCGGGCCGCCGGGTAGGTCCCCGCCACGATCGGCGTCGAGGTGTCGAGGGCGCGGTACCCCGCCCGGCCGCCGATGGACGGGGGCTCGCGGCGGAACCGGTCGGACATGCCCTCGCAGGCGAGCGCGTTGGCGATCGTCTCGGGCACCAGGAAGTCGTAGCGGTGGCTGGCCCGGCGCGCAGCCGCCCACGCGTCGCGGAGGAACGCCAGCAGGCCCGGATCGTGAACCGCGGTGATCGGCGCCTCGCCGTGCTCGGTGGGTTCGACGATCTCGAAGCCGCCGTCGGCCTCGAGGGCGGCCCGGATGCGCTCCGCCCGCCCGGCGACCTCGTCCGCCGGCACCTGGACGCCCATGACCGTCTGGAGCCGGATCTCGTGGCCGAGGTGGAGCGGCGAATAGACGACGCGCATGGGCGCGATCCTAGGGCCGGAGCGCGGTAACGCGGCGCCGTCTCACCCCGCGACCCGGCCGGTCCCAGGGCGTCTCACCCCGCCACCCGGAGAATCGCGTCGGTGACCTCGGCGGGGCGGTAGCGCACCAGGTTGTGGGCGTCCGGGAAGCCGCTCGAGCGGATCGGGGGTCGCCCGGCGGCGAGGCGCGCCTCCCCGCACCGGCGGAGCTCCGCGAGGCGCGCCTCGACATCGCCCGCGCCCAGCGCGACCAGCGCGATCACCGGCGCGTCCATGGCGGCGAGGGCCGGTGCCGGATCGTGGGCGAACATCGCGCGGACGATCGCCTCCACGACGAACGGGCGGACCGCCCGGACCACATGCCCGGCGGCCGTCTCGATCACGCCGTCGAGCGCGGCTCGCTCCTGGTCCGCGTCCCAGCTGGCCGGGTCGAAGCCGCGGCGGTCGGCGAGGTAGGCCGTCATCGAGCGCAGGATCTCCGGCGGCTCGTCGAGGCCCCGCAGGAACTCGTCCACGTCGACGCCGGCCGTGACCCCGTGCCGCTCGAAGCCGCCGTCCACCAGCACCAGCCCGGCGCACCGGGCACCCAGTCGCGCCGCGGCGCCCGCGGCCACGATGGCGCCGAACCCGTGCCCGGCGAGGACGATCGGCGCATCGCCGTCCCGCAGCCCCGCGCCATCGGCCACGGCGACCACGTCGGCGGCCAGCGTGTCCAGGTCGTAGCCGGACATCGGCGAGTCGGACAGTCCCTGTCCGCGGAGGTCCGCGACCACCACGTGGCGGACCCGCGATAGCCGCCGTGCGACGGGCGCCCACGTCCAGGCCGGGCCGAGGAGGCCCGGCAGCAGCAGGACCGCGGGTGCGGCCGACCCCGCATCCGGACCGCCCCAGTCGAGGAAGTGGAGCCGGACGTCGCCGTCGGCGAGGACGACGAACCCCTCGGGCTCGGCGGCCGGGTCCGGGCCCGGGGCGGCGACCGGGTCCGGCGACCAGCCCACGATGCCGGTGGTGGCGGGATCGGTCGCGGGATCGAGGGCCATCGCGGCTAGGATACGGGCGCCATGACCAAGCGCCGTCGCGGATCCCGGACCGCCCCCCATCGCCCGAGGCCCGTCCGCCACGAGCGCTTCGAGCGGCTGGTCGACCGCGCCGTGGCCGGCATCCCAGCGCCGTTCCGGGCGGCACTCGACGAGATCGCGCTGGTCATCGCCGACGAGCCCACCCCCGAGCAGCTGCGCGAGAACGGCATGGAGCCGGACGAGACGCTGTACGGGCTGTACGAGGGCGTGCCGCTCGCCGAGTGGGGCGCCGACTGGGTCGCGATCCCCAACCGGATCCTGCTGTTCCGCCTCCCCCTCGAGGAGGACTTTCCGGACCCCGAGGACCTCGCGGATGAGGTGCGGATCACGATCCTCCACGAGCTCGCGCACCACCTGGGCATCGAGAACGAGGACCGCCTGGCGGAGCTCGGGATCGACTGACGGCCGGCTACAGCGGCAGCGACCCGATCCCGCCGAGCAGCGCCACCAGCGCGACCACGGTGCCGATCGCGAGCCCCACCGTCAGGTATGGCTGCCACGGCCGGCGCACCGGGAGCGGCTCCCGGCGGCCAAGCTCGAGGCCACGCGTGTAGTGCGTGAGCGCCGTGAAAGCGTAGACGGCGGGCGCCGCGGCGATCGCCTCGACGAGGAACACGAGCGTGCCCAGCGCGAACGTGAACGCGGCCGTGACCAGGACGCCGAGCGCAGGCGGGAACGTCTCGTCGACGCCCGCGCCGATGGCGACCCGGAGGACGGCGTCCAGCCCCGCGCCGAGGCCCAGCACGACCAGGAGCTGGGACAGGATCCCGAACAGCGTCACGACGACGGCCAGGCCCTTGCGGGCGCGCACGAGGCCGAACGAGCGGCGGATCGACTCCACCACCCCGACCTCGCCCAGCACGATGCCCGCCGTCACGTACACGAACGGCGCCCCCACGACCAGCCCCACGAGGACCTGGATGCCGTAGTCGAGCGCCGCGACCGGTCCGATCGTCAGGATCACGCCGAAGCTCACCAGCAGCGTGGCGAGATACGCGACCACGCCGATGACGATCTCGGCGCCCAGCACGCGCCAGAACCGCCGGCGCACGATGGCGATCGACTCCCGGAGGCGGAGCGGCCTGCCCTCGGCGCGCCCCCCGATCACGGCGGTGGCGAGGATCCTCGCGTCCACGCCCGCCGCGATGTAGCCCAGGGCCGCCGGCAGGATCGCGAGGCTCAACCAGCCGGCCCACGCTCCCGGCGGCTCGGCGAGCTCCACCACCGCCGGGTCGTAGGCCGGGTCGAACAGCGGCCCGAAGGTCTCGCCACCGGCCGTGAGCAGGACCGCGACGAACAGCGCGAGTGCGGGCCCGACCGTGAGCAGCAGCATGAAGCCGATGTAGAACGAAGCCGAACGGAGGCCGCTATCCGTCCGCGTCAGCAGGTCGAGGGCGGTCGACACGAGCCCGCGGGTGCCGAGCGGGATCGAGAGCACGGCCTCGGCGACCGGCGGCGGGGCCGGGACGACCGGCGTGACGGGCACGACGACCGGCGGCGAGGGGGGCAGCACCGGGCCCACGAAGGTGCCGTCAAACCGCAGGCGCTGGGGACCCGGACCCGGGGGCGGCGGCGGGGGTGCGGCGGGGTCGGGCTGGGTCACCTGACGGCGCGCAGCGGCCCGGCGGCGGCGAGCAGCTCACCGAGGCGGTCGACCGCCACGTTGCCGCCGGACAGGATGACGCACACGCGATCGTGCTCCCGGATCGGGATCGCGCCCGAGAGGACCGCGGCCAGCGCCGTCGCGCCGGCTGGCTCGACGACCTGCTTGAGGCGCTCGACCGCGAACCGCAGCCCGGCCAGGATCGTCGCGTCCTCGATCAGGACGACGTCCTCCAGGTAGCGCCGCCCGACCTCGATCGCGAGTCGCCCGGCGGCCGGCGCGCCGAGCCCGTCGGCGATGCTCACCGGCGTGATCCGCACGGGCTCGCCGGCCTTGATCCCCCGCCGCAGCGCGTCGGAGGTGACCGGTTCCACGCCGTACACCCGGATCTCCGGGCGGCTCTCCTTGAGCGCCACGGTCACGCCGCCGATCAGCCCGCCGCCCCCCACGGCCACCACCACCACGTCCACGTCCGGCAGGTCCTCGAGGATCTCGAGGCCGCACGACCCGTTGCCCAGCAGCACCTCGGGGTCATCGTAGGGGTGGACCAGCGTCAAGCCACGCTCCGCGCGCAGCACCTCGAGGTGCGCCAGCGACTCCCCGACGTGCGCCCCGTGGAGCACGACGTCCGCCCCGTATTCGAGGCAGGCGGCGACCTTGGACTCGACGGCGCTCGCCGGCATCACCACGGTGACCGGGACGCCGGCCTCGCGGCCGGCCCACGCGTAGGCCTGGCCGGCGTTGCCAGCCGAGATCGTGATCGCGCCCCGCCGCCGCTCGTCGTCGGACAGCGACGAGATCCGGGCCAGCGCCGCCCGCGGCTTGAACGAGCCCGTCTTCTGGAGGTGCTCCGCCTTGAGGTACAGGCGGTCGTCCCCCAGCCGGGCGCCCGCCGCCGCCCCGGCGATCCGGGCCGCGGTCCGCGACGACAGCAGCGGCGTGTGGTGGACCCGGCCACGCAGCAGCACCCGCGTCTCACGGATGCCGGCCAGGGTCACGGGGCGGTCGCTCACCGCGCGAGTATGCCGCGCGGCGTGCGCGCGGGGCCGCCCAAACCGCTTGCGTTTTTGCGCAACTAGTGAGAGACTGGCGACGTGATCGACACCGACGTCAGCCGTGAGCTCGAACGACAGCGCTCCGCCGCGGTCGCGCGCGCCCTCGGTGACCCCAAGCGGCTGTGCGTCCTCGAGTCCCTCGCCGGCGGCGAGGCGTCGGTGGGCGAGCTCGCGAGCCGGGTCAGCTGCCAGGTGCCGAACATGAGCCAGCACCTGGCGGTGCTTCGCTCGGCCGGTCTCGTCACGGCGCGCCGGGACGGGAATACCGTGTACTACCGCCTCGCGGACCCCCGGGTCCTGGAGGCGTACCAGCTTCTTCAGACCATCGCCCGCTGACGGGCACTGGGAGGTCCCGCCGCCGGGCGGGAGAAAGGAGCCGCCTCGTGGCGGAGATCAAGCAGGCGACCGACGAGACGTTCGAGGCGCTCGTGCTGAACAACGACAAGCCCGTCGTCGTGGACTTCTGGGCCGCCTGGTGCGGCCCCTGCAAGATGGTCGCCCCCGAGATGGAGAAGATCGCGGCCAAGTACGAGGGCGTCGTGGACGTCGTCAAGGTGGACGTGGACGCCAATCCGCGCCTGTCGCAGGCGTTCGGGATCATGAGCATCCCGACGATCGCGTTCTTCAAGCCCGGCGCCCAGCCCCAGGGCGTGGTCGGCTTCCGCCCCATGGAGCAGCTCGAGCAGGCCTTTGGCCTGACCGGCCTCGCGGCGCCCAAGCCCGTCTAGCGGCCCGACTCGACGACACAGCGGCCCCGGTCGACGACCGGGGCCGTTTCGATTCCCGGACGGCGTCAGCCGGCCTGGCCGCCCGCCCGACGGTAGGCCAGGCGTACCCACGCTTCGGCACGGTCCAGCGCGAACCGGTCCGTCGCGGACGGCGTGAACGTGACCCAGCCGGCACCCCGCGCGGACGGGCGGGTGTCGGGCGTGGCCAGCGCCGCCGTCGCCACCGGCCCGTCGAGCGCGACCTCGAGCGTGTCGGCGCCCACGGCCGCGAACGCACGACCGCCCACGGCGAGCAGGTCGAGCTCGGCCCCGGCCGCCCGGGTGACGTCGCCCAGCTCCGCGCACACGGCCCCGACGCGCTCGCCGAGCGACTCGTCCGCCGCGGCTCCGGCCGCCGCGGCCCCGGCGGCCGCCTCCGATTCGTCCAGCGGCGCATCGTCGTCAAGGTCGTCGACCAGGTCGTCCGGCGGCAGGGCGCCCGTGGCGCCCTCAGGATCGTGACCGTTGCGCGCCTCGTCCTTCATCGACCGGTCCCCCCGCGGATCGCGCGGCGCACCGTCACGCGGTCCTCGTGATGCTCGATCGTCCCGTCGACCCGTCCATCCACCACGCCTGCCTCCTGCGTCGCCCGCGTCTCGGGCGGCCTAATGCCCCTGGATCGCGATCCACCCGCGCCCATCATCGTGGACGAAGCCGTACACCTCCGCCCCGTCGCCCAGCTCGTGACCGGCCCACGAGGCCGTGAACTGGAACAGGAACCGCCACCCCGGACCCTCGGGTGTATCCGGGTACTGGAGCCAGCGAGGCGTGCCGCCGATCTTGTTCCAGTCCCGATCGTCGTCGGGTCCCTCGCCGGAGCCGTCCACGTCCGCCCACGACTCGGGGTCATGCCCGGGCTCGAGGTCCACGACGGATTCGACGTGCCGGTCGATGCGGTGGAGCACGAACCGCTCCCGCGAGGTGATCTCGGTCGTCATCGACGGCCCGGTCGCCGTCGGCATGGCCCGCGCGGGTGCGGGGCCGGGCTGGCACAGCAGCGAGCCGAGCGACTCGACGTCTCCCGCGGGGTCGATGAACAGGTAGGCCACGCGATCCGTCCACGGGATCGCGAACTGGGCGAAGAACACCATCGGCGCGCCGTCCGCGGCGATCGGCCACGCCGGAACGCCACGCCACACGGGCTGCCCGCCGAACTTCGTGACCGGCGTCACGATGGGCGCCTCCACGGGCCGCAGCGTCATCGCCCAGCGTGTCACCGTGCGGCGGGGATCGTCGGGCGCACGGTGCCGCCGCGCCGGCGGCCTGACCAGGTACGGGTTGCCGGTCGCGGCGGCGAGGCGCTCGAGGATCGCGGTTGCGGCGGGATCCGACCGCTCCTGGAGCGCGATCCACACCCTCAGCGTGATGTCGCCCACGACCCATGGCGGGTCGTCGGACGATGACGGGGCGGCCGCCCGCTCGGCCAGCGTCGCGATGGCGTCCAGCGCCCGGGGATCGTCGAGCCAGGCAAGGGCGGCGATGGGCTGGCGGTACGCGTTGCCGGGCCGGACGACGAGGCGGGGCAGGGGCTCGCCGGCCACGAGATCGACGAGCGGCTGGGTCGCGCGATCGTCCCGCAGCCATGCGAGGGCGATGGCGGCCGCCTCCCGGTCATCGGGCACGTCGAGCCGCGAGGCGATCGTGTCGGCGGCGACCGGTCCGAGCTCGGCCAGGCAGGCGATGGCCGCGTGGCGCACGGCGGGATCCGGATCGTCCAGCCACCGGATCGCCACCGGCATCCCCCGCGGGTCGCCGATGCCGCCGAGGGCCTCGAGGGCCGGGATCCGGGTCGCGGGATCGTCGACGGCGTCAATCACGACGTCCAGGGCGGCCGCGTCCTCGACCTGCGCCAGCATGATCCTGCCGGCCCGCGACCCCTTCCGGGCGGCGACGACGATCCCGGCGGCCCGCTCGGCGTCCGCCGATCCGTCGAAGCAGAAGAAGCACAGGTCGGCGTCCTCCAGCTCGCGCATCCCGCAGCGCGGGCAGGATTGCGTCCCGTCCACGGGGTCAGCGCCGGTCGGAACGCCGCGCCATCACATGGCCCCGGCCGCTTCGAGGATGGCCCGAAGCTCCTTCTCGTGCTCCTCGTAGTGCTCGGTCGTCTCGCCGAAGAACCACTCCTGGTGGGTGGCGTGCTTGATCCAGCGCGCCTCGGGCACGACCGTGAGGTAGCCGCGCAGCTCGCCGGCGGTCTCGCGGAACCGCCTCCGGACCTCGGCGATGGGCATCGCCCGGAAGCGCTCGATCGCCTCGGCGTTCATCCGGTCCCCGGCGTCGGGCGCGGCAGCCCACTCCGCGTTGAGGCGGTCCATCGTCGGGCTCGCCTCCCCCACCGCGAGCTCCTTGGCGGTCGCGAGCGCCGCCTCCTGCCACACGATCATGTGGGCCATCAGGTCGCGACCGGACCAGCCGCCGGCTGCGGTGACGGGGACCTCCAGCTGCTCGTCAGTGAGGGCGTCCAGCGCCTCGTAGGCACGGAACGCGTCGCGCTCGTCTTCGAGGAAGGAGAGGGCATCGAGGTACATGCCGGCATCGTAGCCCCCCGGCACTCGCTGCCCATGCCGCGCGGCGTCGCAAGCCGCGATTCCGCGGATCTCGCCCGCCTCCGCGGCCCCGGAAGCCGCAACCTGTCCCCCAGCGAGCCTCGTGCTGGTGAAACCCTGTCCCGCTGCGGCGTGCCAGACCGTGAACACCGCTCCGGGAGCCAGGATCGCGGCCTCAGGAGCAGCTCGAGCGACGGTCGGGCGGCAGGCGCACCGATCGGAACGGCGTGTCGGATCCGGGCACTCCCGGGCGACCGGGGCGGCCACCGCGTCCCGAACGCCGTGGGCCTCAGACCGCGACGGGCTCCCGGTACTCCCCGAACACCTCACGGAGCACCTGGCAC
>CAYJOH010000068.1:0-8902 GCA_964371685.1 uncultured Anaerolineaceae bacterium | reverse complement strand
TTCGGCCTGCCCCTGACGATCATCATCCTGCGGCCGTTCTTCCGGAGCATCCCGATGGAGCTCGAGGACGCCGCGGCGATCGACGGCTGCGGCCCGCTCGGCTTCCTCGTCCGCATCCTGCTGCCGCTGTCGCGGCCGGCGCTGGTCACGGTCGCGGTGCTGGCCATCGTGTCCAGCTGGAACCAGTTCCTGCTGCCGCTCGTGATGCTGTCCAGCGAGTCCAACTGGACCCTGCCGCTGGGCCTCACCAACTTCAGCACCCAGTACACCACCGACACCGCCCGAATCCTCGCCTACACCTCGCTCGCCCTCGTGCCGGCCCTCGCGTTCTACCTCGTCGCCGAGCGCCAGCTGGTGGGCGGCCTGACCGCTGGAGCCGTGAAGGAATGACCACCGCAGTCGCGCCCTACCGTGATCCAGGCCTGTCGCTCGAGGAGCGCGTGGCCGACCTGCAGGCGCGCATGACGCTCGCCGAGAAGCTCGTCCAGCTTGGCTCCGTGTGGGCGTTCGAGATCGTCGGCGACGGCGCCGTCGACCCCGTCCGGCTGGCGGCGATCGCGGGCGACGGGCTGGGGCAGCTGACCCGCCTCGCCGGGTCCACGAACCTGCGCCCGCGGCAGGTGGCCGCCGCCGCCAACGAGATCCAGCGATACCTCGTCGAGGAGACGCGGCTGGGCATCCCGGCGATCATCCACGAGGAGTGCCTCCACGGGCTCCTGGCCTGGGCCGCGCCGTGCTTCCAGCAGTCGATCGGGGCCGCCGCGGCGTTCGACCCGGAGCTGGTCGAGGCGATGGCCACGACGCTCCGCAGGCGGATGGTGGCGATCGGGGCCCGCCAGGCGCTGGGGCCGGTGCTGGACATCGCCCGCGACCCGCGCTGGGGCCGGATCGAGGAGACCTACGGCGAGGACCCGTACCTCGCCACGGTCCTCGGGATCGCGTACGTGCGTGGCCTCCAGGGCCCGGACCTCGCCCGGGGCGTGGCGGCGACCGGAAAGCACATGGTGGGCCACGGCCTGGCCGAGGGCGGGCTCAACCAGGCGCCCGCCCACGTGGGACCGCGGGAGCTGCGCGACGAGCAGCTGCTCCCGTTCGAGGCGGCCATCCGCGCGGCCGGCATGGCGAGCGTGATGCCGGCCTACTGCGACGTGGACGGGCTGCCGTGCCATGCCTCGCCCGAGCTGCTGGGCGGGATCCTGCGCGGCGAGTGGGGGTTCGACGGGATCGTGGTCGCGGACTACACCGCGGTGGCGATGCTGCACACGGTCCACCGCATGGTGTCCGACCTGTCGGAGGCCGGGCGGCTGGCCCTCGAGGCGGGCGTGGACGTCGAGCTGCCGCGGACCGAGGCGTACGGGGCGCCCCTGGTGGCCGCCCTGGACGACGGGCGCCTGGACGAGGCGGTGCTCGACGTCGCCGTGGCGCGCGTGCTGCGGCTCAAGTTCCGCCTCGGGCTGTTCGAGCGGCCCTACGTCGAGGTGCCCACCGAGGCCGAGCTCGAGGCCCTGGCCGCGGACGAGGCCCGGATCGGCCGCGAGCTGGCCCGGCGGTCGTTGGTCCTGGTGCGCAACGAGAACGTCCTGCCGCTGGCGCCCGGCCTGGCGCGGGTCGCCGTGGTGGGCCCGATCGCCGACAGCGCCCGTGACCTGCTGGGTGACTACAGCCACCTGGTCCACATGCAGACGCTGCGCGAGATGCAGGGCGAGGGGAACGCGCTGGGGATCGTGGGCCCCGGCCGCACGATGGCGCCGGGCGACGAGCTGACAGGGCGCCGCACGCTCCTGGACGCGATCCGTGGCCGGCTGCCGGGCGCCGAGGTCCGCCACGCGGCGGGGACCGGGATCCGCGACGGGGACGACGCCGGGATCGCCGAGGCGGTCGCGCTCGCCCGGGCGTCGGACGTGGCGATCGTCGTGCTCGGCGAGCGCTCCGGCCTCACCGACGACGCGACCACCGGCGAGTTCCGCGACCGGCGCGGGCTGGGCCTCCTCGGCCGCCAGCAGGAGCTGCTGGAGGCGGTGGTGGCGACCGGGACGCCGACGGTGCTGGTC
Source organism: uncultured Anaerolineaceae bacterium (assembly GCA_964371685.1). Classification (GTDB taxonomy): domain Bacteria; phylum Chloroflexota; class Limnocylindria; order Limnocylindrales; family CSP1-4; genus CAIXZV01. The sequence continues at coordinate 6,851 of CAYJOH010000068.1, read as the reverse complement.
GTGGTCAGCGGACGCCCGCTGGCCCTCGAGTGGGCCGCGGAGCACTGCGCCGCGATCCTGCTCGCCTGGGTGCCGGGTGACGAGGGACCGGAGGCGATCGCGGACGTGCTGGTCGGCGACGTGAGCCCGGGCGGCAAGCTCCCGGTCACGGTCCCGCGCGACGCCGGCCGGGTGCCGCTGACCTACCGCCACCACCCGTCCGGGGGTCGCTCGCAATGGAAGGGCGACTATGTCGACGGCCCGGTGTCTCCGCTGTGGCCGTTCGGCCACGGCCTGTCGTACACCACGTTCGCCCTGACCGGGCTCCGGCTCGAGGCCGCCGAGGTGCCGACCGAGGACGGCGAGCTGGCGGTGTCCGTGGAGGTGGCCAACACCGGCGAACGCCCGGGTGACGAGGTCGTCCAGCTGTACGCGCGCGACGAGGACGCGACGGTCGCCCGGCCGGTGCTCGCGCTGTGCGGGTTCCGGCGCGTGTCGCTGGCACCCGGCGAGCGCCGGACGGTGACCTTCCGGATGCCCGTCGAGCTGCTCGCCTACACGGGCGCCGACTATCGCCGGGTCGTCGAGCCGGGGCGCGTGCGGCTGTTCGTCGGCCGGTCGTCGACGGACCTGCCGCTGGTCGCCGAGGTGACCCTGGTGGGGCCGACGGTCGTGCTGCCGGCGCGCGACCGGTTCGTCACCGCGACGTCGACGGGAGCGTGACGAGGAACGTCGTCCAGCCGCCCTCGCTGGTCACGCCGACGGCGCCGCCCGCCGCCTCCACCAGCTGGCGCACGATCGCGAGGCCGATGCCGGCCCCGCCCCGCTCCCGGTCGCGCGACTTCTCCACCCGGTAGAAGCGCTCCCAGACGCGTGGCAGGTCTTCCTCCGGGATGCCGGGGCCGGTGTTGGCGACGCGGATGTCGATGCCCTCGCTCGTGCGGGTGGCCGAGACTCGGACCTGGCCACCCTCGGGGGTGTAGCGGACGGCGTTCTGGAGCAAGTTGGCCAGCACCTGGGTGAGCTCGTCCGCGCGGACGCTGGCCGAGATCCCGGGCGCGACGTCCAGGGACAGCGCGATCGAGCGGCGGGCCAGCGCCGGGGCCACGAGGTCCGCGGCGCCGCGCACGAGCGAGGCCACGTCCACCTCGCGGGGCGTGCCCGGGCGCTCCTCCGCCCCGGCCAGGACGTCCAGCGACGCCGCCAGCCGGGTCAGGCGGTCCACCTCCTCGCGCAGCGAGTCGAACGTGGCCGGGTCCGGGGGCAGGACGCCGTCCCGCAGCGCCTCGAGGTAGCCCTGCAGGTTCGTCAGCGGCGTTCGCAGCTCGTGCGAGGCGTTGACGATGAACTCGCGCCGGATCGCCTCCTGCTCCGCGAGCCGGGCTGCCATCGTGTTGTAGGAGGCCGCCAGGGCCCGCAGCTCCGCCGGACCCTCCTCGGGGACGCGGGCGCTCAGGTCGCCCTCCGCGATGCGCGCGGCGGCGGCCGCGAGCCGCTCGATCGGCCGCGCCAGGCGACGGGCCAGCGCGAGGGCGACGACGACGGCCACGACCGCCGCGACGCCCGCCGCGAGCGCGAACACCAGCGTGACGCTCGCGTCGAACATCTCGTGGGCGTGGTCCGCGCTGTCCCCGGCGGCCATCATCAGCGCCATGAACGACTCGGCGCCGATGCGCAGGACGCCGACGGCGACGATCGCGAGGGCCACCCCGGCGACGGCCAGCGCCGCCACCAGGATGCGGGCCGAGATCCCGAGCCGGGGCGCGCTCATCGAGCCGCCGCCCGCCGCTCGACCGGCATCGCGGCCCGATAGCCGGCGCCGCGGACCGTGGCCACGAACCGGGGCTCCGCCGGGTCGTCACCCAGCTTCTCGCGCAGCCGCTTCACGTACTGGTCGATCGCTCGGTCGGTGACGTCGCCCTCGCCCACGCCATGGATCGCGTCCAGCAGCTGGTCGCGGGACAGGACCCGGCCGTCGGCCTCGAGCAGCGCGGCGAGCAGCCGGAGCTCGAGCGCGCTCAGCGCGACCGGCTCGCCGTCCACGGTCGCGGCGTGCCGGCCAACGTCCAGCTCCAGGCCGGCGCCGGCCAGCACGACGTCGTCCGGTGTGCCGGCCCCGCGCTCCGCCCGGCGCAGGATCGTCCGCACCCTGACCACCAGCTCGGCAGGCGAGAACGGCTTGGGCAGGTAGTCGTCCGCGCCCTCGGTGAGCGCCTCGATGCGGTCGCCCACGGCGCCCCGGGCCGAGAGCACGAGGATGGGCACGTCGTCGAACTCGCGCGCCCGGCGGATGACCTCGATCCCGTCCAGCTCCGGGATCATCAGGTCCAGGACGACCAGCCGGGGATGCTCGGCGATCTCGCGCAGCGCCGCCCGGCCCGTCGACGCGGTCACGACGCGGTAGCGCTCGCGCTCGAGGTACGTGCGCACGAGGGCGACGATCTTGGGGTCGTCGTCCACGACGAGGATCGGAGCGGCGTCGCGGCCGGGGGCGGGCATGAAGGGCATCATCGCGGTCCCAAGGCTCGCGGGCAACGGTGACGGGCACGTGACGCGCAGTCATCGCGGCGTCGTCCCGCGCGGCGAACCTGCGGGGCGTCCGGGCCCGCCCGGACCGCCCGCCGACCGGCTGCCACGGGTCGGCACCTGGAGGAACAGCCATGCTCCGACGCCTCGCCGGCGGCCTCGTCGCCGCCACCATGCTCCTGACCATCGCCGCCTCGGCGGTGGCCGCGGGCGGCCCCCCGTCCATCGGGTTCTACGTCGACGGCGATCTCTACCGCACGGTCGGCACGCCGACGGACTTCAGCCACACCGGCGCCCCGGCGTCGTCGTTCGATCGGATCTACGCCCTGGGTGACGGCCTGACCAACGTCGCCGAGGCGAAGCCCGGTGACCGTGACTTCAACGGCGGCCGGTGGATGGTCCTGCCGGTGACCTGGCACGTCGCGCCGGTCCAGCTGACCAGCGCGGAGCAGGTCGAGGCCTTCGCGGGGGCCGGCTGGCTGACGATCGCGAGCTCGCCCGCGAAGCTGTTCGAGTGCCCGGTGATCCCGGTCGGTCGCCGCTGACGGGCAGCGCATCGCGGAGAGCGGCGGGTCGGGCGTGATGCCCGGCCCGCCCGGCGCGTCGTCCTCGGATTCCGGCGGGCGCCTGGGCCCCACCGCGCTCAGGCCGGCTGGGCGCCGTCCCAGGGATCGTTGCGCGACGGCATGTAGTGGAGAGGGTGCGACTTCGCGATCCGCTCGCGGTTGACGAGCAGCACCTCCTCGTGCCGCTCGGGCGTGTCCGGACCGAGGCGGAACACCGCGTCCGTGACCGGCACGAACCGCGACCAGCGGGCCAGCGCGGCCATCGGCTGAGTGTTCGGCGGCCGGTGGAGGTTGCCGGTCACGGTGAACGGGCCGACCTCGAGGACCACCCGCTCCTCGACCGTCCGCAGGCGCCGGACCGGGTCGCCACGTCGCCCGCGGACCTCGATCAGGTGCAGGTCCCGGCGCTCGACCTCGAGGTCGCCCACGTCCACCGTCCGGCCGTCCTCGAGCGCCTCGAGGCTGGCGGCGCTGAAGGTCAGGAAGTCGAGCTCGTTGACGACGTCGCTCAGGCGACCATCGGCGAGGTCGACCTCGCCCCGGACGACGCAATCCTCGGCCCAGGCCACGAGAGCTTCGCGCACGTTCCCTCCTCGAGCGTCGCGGTCCGCACGCCGGCGGGCCCCCTCATCGCGGAGCATACGCCGTGGACCGGGTGCACGGTGGTGCGGTCGGAAGCGGCCCGGTGCGGTGCGGATGGGTGGCACCGGCCACGGGCGGGTGGCGCGGGCCACGGGCGTGGCCGGCCCGCGTGCCCGGTCGCGGGCGTGGTCCGTTCCCGGTCAGGGCAGCGCGGCGGCCGCCTGCGCGGCGAGCTCGGCGTCCGCAGTCTCGATGATCAGGACCGTGTCACCCTCGGCCAGCAGGTAGCTCAACGTCCCCTGGTCGCCATAGTCGATCTGCGTGAAGGTCTTGCCGGCGAGGGTGATCGGCGCCTGCGTGACGCCCGCACCCGACGCGGCCAGCCAGGAGCCCTTGACCAGGGTGGTCAGGGCCTCGAGCTCCATGCCCTCCACCCGGATGACGAGGAACGACAGGTCCGCCTCGCCGTTGGGGTCATAGGCCTGGGCGACCCGCAGGTCCTCGGGCGACTTGCCTGCCTGGCGAAGGGCCGCGGTGATGGCCCGGCTGCCCTGGTCCTCGCCCAGGATGTCGGCCCCGATCGCGCTCTCGATCGTGAGCGCGATCTCCCCGACCGTGGCCGGCAGGGCGGCCTCGAGCTCCGCCGCGGCCGGGGTGGCGCTATCGGATGGCTCGGCAGACGGCTCGGCGCTGGCGATGATCTCGCTGGGGCTCGCCGCGCCCGGGTCCGGCGTCCCGATCGCGGTCTGGATCCCGTCACCGCCCATCGCGATGTCGAACGCGGACGCGACGCCCTCCGCCTCGCCCACGGTCGCGTCGCTGGACGCCGCGAGGTACACGACGATGCTGCCGCGGCGGAACTGGATGAACGTCGAGCCCGAGGCGTCCTCCGCCGTGAACGCCTGGTCGCCGAGGTCGTCGCGCTGGGTCACCGTCTGGCCGGCGGCGCTCGCGGCCTCGCCGGAGCGGGTCACGGAGTCCGTGGCCCCCTGCGGGAAGCAGGTGATCGTGGCGTACAGGACCGCCTGGCTCGTCAGCTCGTCCTCGGGCAGCGGCCCCAGGAGGGTCATCTGCTTGCGGCTGACGTCGTACTGGCTGGAGCTGACGGTCCAGCCGACCGGGAGGTCCTCCGTCGCGGGCGTGGCGTCCCAGGCGGCGGTCTGGCAGCCGGCGTCAGGCGGCAGGAGCATGCGGGAGGCCGCGAAGCCCAGCGCGATGCCGGCGACGGCCAGGGCCACCCAGGCGATCCAGCGCGTGGTGCGGGACGCGCTCGCGAGACGCTCCTCGCTCGGCCGGAGGTGTGGTTCGCGGCGCGGCTCGTGGGCTGGCGGGCGGCCGGGCTCGCCACGTGCGGTTCGGGAGGTGGGCATCGCGCACAGCATGCCCCCTTTGCCTGAGGGTTGCCTGAGAGCCGCCTAGCGTGCCCGCATCCGGTTGTTCTTCGGGTTGTGCTCCAGCTCCGCGAGGCCGAGCGCCTCGAGCAGCGGCGGCAGGTACACGCCGAACCGGCCCCGGAGCCCCTTCTTCGTGCCGTACCAGCCGCCGACCGGGTTCGCCTCCGAACGGCCCCACGCCTCGACCGTGCCCTCGGCCGCCGGCTTCTGCTCGTCCGCGCCGCCCAGCGGCACCCAGTCGCCCTGGGCCCGCAGCCAGGCGTGCAGGTCGTCGATCGCCCGCAGGTGGTAGCGCAGCTGCGTGCCGCCGACCTGGCACACGAGCGCCGGCGGGTCGGCCGTCTCGTCGCGCCACATCTGGTACTGCGAGCCGCCGTTGGCCGTGGTCAGCCGCCACGGATCCTCGCGGGTGCCGGTGCCTGCCATCGGTGTCCTCCGTCGCGCGGCCCGCCCCCGTGCGGGCCCGTCGCCCGGACCGTACCAGCCGCGCGGGCGCCGGGTTCAATCCCCGCCGCTCGGGGCCTCGCCGAACCGGATGTCGCCGGGGTGGGCGGGCGGCATGCACGAGCCCGCGGCCCGGGGCTACGCTCTGGACGAGACCGCAGTCCGGTCGCCCGCCATCGCCGGAGACCTTCGATGCCGCTGACCCCGCGCGAGCGCGTGCTCGCCGTCCTCGACCACGAGGCCCCCGACCGCGTGCCGATCGTGCTCGGCCCGAGCAACGCGACCGGCATCAAGATGTCCACCTACCAGGGCCTCAAGGGGCTGGCCGGGATCGAGGCGCCGGACGCGTACATCTACGACTGGCCGGAGCTGGGCACCGCGGCCCTCGACGAGGCAACCTACCTGCGGCTCCACGCCGACGCCCGCGGGGTGCTGGACCGCTTCCCGGCCGCGACCCGCGCCCGGAACGCCGCCCGCGAGCCGCACTCCCCGTTCATCGACGACTGGGGCAGCGGCCAGCTGGAGGCCTCGCCCGGCACCTGGTTCCCGGGCGTCCACCCGATGGCGGAGGCGACGACGCTCGAGGAGATCGAGGCCTACCCGTGGCCGGACGTCACGGACCCGACCCGCTTCGAGGGCGTCCGCGCGGAGGCGCAGCGTCTCCGGGACGAGGGCCTGTACGCGAGCCTCGCGACACCGTGGCTGCTGTTCCCCCTCGAGCGGGCCTTCGCGATGCAGGGCACGGACGGGTTCCTGCTCAACCTCGCGGCCGAGCCGGAGTTCGCCGAGGCGCTGCTGTGGAAGATCCAGGGCGTGTGCAAGGGGATCATGGACGGGTTCCTGCGCGAGTGCGGCGACCTCATCGACATGATCAAGATCGGCGATGACCTGGGCTCGCAGGTGGGGCTGCTGATGTCGCCGGCGATGTACCGCCGGATGCTCAAGCCCGTCCACGCCGACTACATCGCGTTCATCCGCGAGCGGACGAAGGCGAAGGTGTTGTTCCACACCGACGGCGACGTGTTCGACCTGCTCGACGATTTCATCGAGATCGGCGTGGACGTGCTCAACCCGGTCCAGGCGTCGGCCGGCGGGATGTCCGACTTCGCGGGGCTCAAGCGGCGGTTCGGCGACCGGCTCGTGTTCTGCGGCGGGATGGACACCCACCGCGTGCTCCCCCACGGCACTCCCGACGAGGTCCGGGCGGAGGTCCGGCGCGTGATCGACACGCTGGGGCCGGGCGGCGGGCTCATGCTCGGCGCGGTGCACACGGTGATGGGCGACGTGCCGCCGGAGAACGTGCTCGCGATGGTGGACGAGGCGGTGGCCTACGGGACGTACCCGCGCCGCGGCTGAGGGT
>CAYJOH010000067.1:0-9018 GCA_964371685.1 uncultured Anaerolineaceae bacterium | reverse complement strand
CGCGGCGCTTCGAGAGCCACCGCAAGCTGGAGCGCGAGGCGGCCCACGTCGCCCGCGCCAACGACCCGCTGGCCCGAGCCGCCGAGCGCCGCAAGTGGAAGGCGATCAGCGCCTCGGTCAGCATCCACATGAAGCACAAGTACGGGAGCGACCGATGACCACGACGCTCACCCCCCCCCGGGGCGCCCCGGCCGGGTCCGGGATCGCCTATCGCCCGTACCGCGGCCTCGCTGACGTGGCCGGGATGGGTGCCGCCAACGCACGGCTGCGGCAGTCGGTCGGGCTCCTGGAGCCGATCGACGTCCCGGCCATGGAGCACCGCTACACCCACCTCGTGAACTCGGACCCGATGACCGACTGCGTGATCGTGGAGCGTGACGGCACGACGGCCGGCTACGCCCGGGTCGAGTGGCACGATCTCACCGACGGCGACCGCGTCTACGAGTCCATCCTGGTCGTGGAGCCCGCGGCGTCCGGCCTGGGCATCACGGACGCGCTGCTGGACTGGTGCGAGGCCCGGCTGCGCGAGATCGCCGCCGGCCACGAGACCACGCGCCGCTCGTGGTACGGCAGCTTCGTGTTCGACGGCGTCGCGGAGCTCGAGGCGAGCCTCCTCGCGCACGGCTACGAGGCGGTCCGCTGGGACGCGGAGATGCTCCGGCCGGATCTCGAACACCTGCCGGACGTCGTCGTGCCCGACGGGTACGCGATCCGGGCCCCGTCCGAAGCGGAGTTGCCGGTCGTGTTCGAGATGCTGGTGCTCGCGTTCGCCGAGCACTGGGGCGAGTACGAGGCCGAGGAGCAGCGCTTCGACGACTGGGTGGACGACCCGCGGTTCCGGCGCGACCTCGTCGTCGTGGCCTGGGCGCCTGGCGACCGGCCGGCGGCGGCCGTCCTCAACCTGCTCGAGCCCGCGCCCGACGGGTCCGTGCGGGGCCTGCTGGACGGCGTCGCCTCGCACCCCGAGCATCGCCGTCGGGGGCTCGCCCGCGCCTGTATCGCCGCGAGCCTCCGGCTGCTGCGCGACGAGGGCGCCACGAGCGCCTACCTGGGCGTGGACACCGACAACCACAACCGGGCGCTCGCGCTGTACGAGTCGTGCGGCTTCCGCGTGGCCTCGGGGAGCGCGAGCTACCGCAAGCCCTTCGACGGGCAGGGCTCCCGGCCATGACGCAGGCACTGCCCAGCGTGGCGATCGCGGGACTCGTCCTCCGCCCGGCCACACGCGACGACTGGGACGCGATCGCATCCGCGATGAACCGCGCCCACATGGCCGACGGGGTCGAGGAGATCCAGACCGGCACCGAGCTCGCGGCGGACCTCGAGCCGCTCGACTCGTTCGTCACGGAGCGGGACATGCTCCTGGCCGAGGTGGACGCGCAGGTCGTGGGGTTCTCCTGCGGCATCCGGGTCCTGCGGGACGGCTCGCGCGTCGGCGTGGCGGGGGGAAGCGTCGTCCCCGAGCCGCGCGGGCGCGGCGTGGGCACGGCGCTGTGGGCCGCGACGCGTGAGCGCCTCGCCGCCGAGATGGCGGACGACCCACGCCCGGGGCCGCGCGAGCTGCGGTCCTACGCGCTCGAGAGCGAGCCCGGGGCCACGGCCCTGTACGCCGAACAGGGCTACGTGCCGATCCGGTACGGGTTCGAGATGCGCCGCTTCCTGACCGGCACCCTGCCCGAGCACCCGCTGCCCGACGGCCTCGAGCTGCGACCCGTGACGCCCACCCAGCACCGGGCGATCTTCGATGCCGACGACGAGGCGTTCCGCGACCACTGGGGCCATCGCGAGCTCGACGACGGCGACTTCCGGGCGCGGTTCGACCATCCCGACCTCGACACGTCCCTGTGGTGCGTCGCCTGGGACGGCGACCAGGTCGCCGGCAGCGTCCTCAACTACGTGTTCGCCGGCGAGAACACGCAGCTCGGCATTCGCCGGGGATGGCTGGAGCACGTCTCGGTCCGCCGGCCGTGGCGCGGCCGTGGCCTGGCGAAGGCCCTGTGCGCCGCGTCATTCCGCGTCCTGCACGAGCGAGGCATGGACGAGGCGTGGCTGGGGGTGGACGCGGCGAACCCCACCGGCGCGCTGGGCCTGTACGAGTCCCTGGGCTTCGGCGTGGTGCGCAAGTGGTTCGCGTATGGACGGCCCCTGGAGGTGCCGGCCCCGGCCGGCTGGCGTCCCGGCAGCGTGTCGGGCATCGGCTGATCGCGGGCTCGCCCGCATCCGGACCGGTTGCCCGGTGCACGCTCGGCCGATCCGGTACACGATGTGGGCATGCGCCGGTCATCGATCCCGCGCGCGATCCTCGGTGCGGCGCTGGGCGCCGTCGTGGTCGCTGCCTGCGCCGGGACACCCGCCGCTATGACCGCCGCACCGTCGGCCGCACCCCCCGCCACCCCGGAGGCCAGCATGTCCGCCTTCACCCTGACCTCGACCGCCTTCACCGCCGGCGGCTCGATCCCGACGCGGTTCACGTGCGACGGCGAGGACACGTCGCCAGACCTCGCCTGGAGCGGCGCTCCGGACGGCACGGCGGCGCTCGTGCTGTTCGTGGACGACCCCGACGCCCGCGGCTGGGTCCACTGGATCGTGCTCGACCTCGCCGGGTCCGCGAGCGGCGGGCTGCCGAGGGGCATCTCGCGGTCGCCGGACGCGCCGGTCCAGGGCACCAACGACTTCCGCCGCGTCGGCTGGGGTGGCCCGTGCCCGCCGTCGGGCACGCATCGCTACACGTTCACGCTGTACGCGCTCGGGGCGCCGCTCGGGCTGTCCGGGGAGCCGAACGGGGCCACGGTGCGCCAGGCGCTCGCCCGGGTCGACGTCCTGGGCACCGCCGTGCTCGAGGGGACGTACCGGCGCGGCGGGTGACGGTCGCGGCCAGGGGGCGACGGTCGCGGCGACAGCCGGCGGCCGGCGTCAGAAGGGCAGCCGGCCCTCGCGGCGCACGAGCTCCATCCAGGCCCGCTCGCGGCCGATCGTGGTGGCCGCCCCGTGCCCGGGCATGACCCGCAGCGGGTCCTCCATCCCGGCGAGGCGAGCGATCGAGGACGCCATCGCCTCCGCCGAGCCGCCGGGCAGGTCGACCCGGCCCCAGCCCCCGGCGAACAGCGTGTCGCCGCTGTACAGGTAGCCCCCGTCCGCGTCGTACAGGCAGACGGAGCCCTCGGTGTGGCCGGGCGTGTGGAGCACGCGCAGCTGGAGGTCACCGAACCGGATCTCGCCGCCCTCGGCCAGGTCCACGGCCGGCACCGACGGCGGGATCGGGAACGGGGCGAACAGCGGCTCGGGCGCGGTCAGGCGCTCGCGGTCCAGCGGGTGGACGGCGATCCGGGCGCCGGTGTGCTCGGCGACGGCGGCGTTGTCGCCGGTGTGGTCCCAGTGTCCATGGGTGCTGACGATCAGCCGCAGCGTCCACTCGCGCTCCGCCAGCGCGTCCGCGATCCAGCGCAGGGACGGGATGGCGGTGTCGATCGCGATCGCCTCGCGCGACGCGGGATCCGCCAGCAGGTGGACGTTGGTCGCGAGCGGCCCGATGACCGCGTGCAGCCGCTCCATGACCTCAGTCTCGCATGGCGCACGACGCCGGGTGACGACGGCGGGTCGGACGGCCCTCGCGGGGGCCTGCCCGGGCGCGCAGAATCGGGACGGAGGTCGTCGAGATGACCACGATGGTGCACATCAAGTCCCGCCTCGTCCCGTGGGACGATCCCGACTTCGTCCGTGCGTTCGAGCAGGCGCGCCAGCAGACCGAGCAGTCCGACTGCTGCCCGGACGGGCCACGGGCCGCGGAACGGGTCCAGCACCTGCTCCGCGAGGGCGGCTATCCGCGGGCTCGGGTCGAGATCCAGCGGACGGTCGAGGAGGCCCTCGAGCACGTCTCGCACTGGTCGGTGTTCCGGGACGGCTGACGGCCGCGCGCCCGCACGACCGGCGGCGGGCGTATAGTCGCCGCTCGACGCAGCGACATGCGCACGGGGGAACGCTCGGGATGCAGCGCGAGGCGGATGACGACCTTCCCGGCCATGTCGGCGCCGTCCGCTGGTGGTCGCGCGTGCCGGCGACCGCGCTCGCCCTGTTGCCGGTCTGCTTCCTGTTCCTCTACGGGATCGCCTGGTACGTCCTGATCCGACACCGGCTGAGCTTCGACGACCGCCTGTTCCTCAGCGTCGGCCACGGCGTCCTGGGCCACGGCTACCCGATCGAGACCATCCATGACCCGGGCGGCGTGCCGTTCTACGACCACACGCCCCTGTTCTCGTACTTCGTCGCCCTGCCGGCCGCGCTGGAGAGCCTGTTCGGTCCCGAGCTCGCCGTGACCGTCGGCCGGGCGATGAGCGCCCTGTTCGGCCTCGGGACGGTGATCGTGGCGTTCCTCGTCTGCCGCGACGTGCGCGGCACCGTGTCAGGCGTCGTCGCGGCCGCGCTGGTCGCGATCAACCCGTTCTTCCTGCACCTCTCCTGGGTGATGCACATGGAAGTGCCGATGGCGTTCTTCATCGTGCTGGGCCTGTACCTCCTCGTGCACGAGCGGCTGCTGTGGGCGGGACTGGCGATCGCCGCCGCGGTGATGCTCAAGGAGCACGCGCTCGGCTTCTGGCTCGTCGCGGGCGGGTACGTCCTGGTCCGGCGCGGCTGGCGGGCCGCGCTGCCGGTCGCGCTGCCGTCGGCCATCGCGTTCGCGGCCTGGGGGCTGGTCGCCTACCTCATCGACCAGCGCCAGTTCCGGTTCGTGCTCGACCGCTGGCTGGACTCGGCGGGTGGCCAGAGCGCCGTCAACCCGCGGTTCCACGTCCCGTTGCGGCAGTGGATCCTCGCGGTCGGGCGGGAGACGGTCGGGCCGGCGCTGGGCGGGATGACGCTCCTGGCCATGGCCACCGCGCTTGTGCGCCGCACGCGGGTGCCGGCGGTCGCGATCGTGCCGCTCGCCTATTCGGCCCTGGCCATCGCTGCGAGCTTCATGTTCAGCCTCAAGGAGGATCGCTGGCTGATCGCCGTCATCCCGATGGCCGCGGTGGCGGTGGGGCTGCTCGTCGACTGGGGGGCCGCCGCCGGGTGGCTGGCGCGGCGCGACGCCCGCGATGAGGATTCGGGAGTCGCGCTCCGGGCGTGAGCCGAGTGGCCGCACCTCGGGCAGATCCGGGGGGCGACCCGGGCGCGCGCCCCCGCGGGCGACCCGTCAGCCCCCGGCCTCGAGCCTGGAGCGGATGCAGTCGAAGGTCTGGCCGATCATCTTGTTGGCCGTGCCCTCGATCATGCGCGCGCCCACGGAGGCCAGCGTGCCGGAGATCGTCACGTCCGCGGACCAGTCCATCGACGTGGGGCCCTCGGCCGGGCCCGACAGGGCCATGTTGGCCGTCGCGTCCACGGCGCTGCCGGGGGCCTGGCCGTGCGCCTTGATCACGGCGCGCTCGGGCTCGGCGCGCTCGGCGATCGTCATGTCCACGTTGAACCGCGCGGAGATGAAGCCGACCCCGACCTTCGCCCTCGCCTTGAAGTGATCGGCGTCCACGACCTCGATCGACTCCACGCCCGGCCCGCACGAGCCGACGCGGTCCGGATCCATGAGGAACGCCCAGACGCGGTCGCGCGGCGCGTTGATCTCGACGGTGCCCTGGAACTGCATGCTGGTGGCAACCTCAGCGCTGGGTGGCTGTGGAGCCGGCGAGGTACGCCGTGGGCTCCTTGATGAACGTTGTGCGACAGCTCATCGCGCAGAACGCGTAGACGACGCCCTCGTGCTCGGCGAGGTGGCGAGCATGCGCCCGGTCCACGGTCATGCCGCACACGGGGTCGACGAGCACGATGTCGTCCACGGCCGGCGCCAGGGCGGCGGACGAGGCCTCCCCCGCCGCACCGGCCAGCGTCGCCGGGCCGGGCACGGCCACGAACGAGGCCCGTCCCCGCCGGACCTGGACGAGCTCGGCGAGGATCGAGAGGGCGATCTCCTCCGGCGTCTCGGCGCCGATGTCCATGCCCGCCGGCGCCCGCAGCGCGGCCAGCCGGTCCTCGGGCATGTTCGCCTCGTCTCGCAGCCAGGCGCGCACGTGTGCCGCCCGGGTGGGCGACGCCACGAGCCCGACGTAGGACACGTCCCGCCGCAGGGCGGACGCGAGCGCCTCCTCGTCCCAGATCCCCTGCGTGGCCACGACCACGTACGGGCTCAGCTCCGGGTCCAGCTTGCCCAGCGAGGTCTCGCCGGACACGCGCTCGGCGTCCGGGAACGCGTCGGCGTCCGCGATCGGGTCGAACACCGTCACCCGCCAGCCCGTCGCCGCGCCCAGGGTGACCAGCGCGCCGACGATCGGCGTCGTGCCCGCGACCCACAGCGACGGCGCGGGGAGATGAGGTTGCACGTAGATCTCCAGCGTCCCCCCCGAATGACAGGACATCACCAGCTCGACCACGCCGTCGGCGCGGCGGCCTTCCGCGGGCGCCGACTTCGACAGCCGGAGCAGCCGCGGGTGGCCGTCCACCAACGCCCGCATCGCCTCGCGGACGACGACGGGCTGGGCGCAGCTGCCGCCGACCCAGCCCTCGATCGTGCCGTCAGGGTGGACGATGCCGCGGGCCCCCGGCCGGGCGGAGGTCGGCCGCTGGACCGCCACCACCGTGGCGACGGCGAACCGGCCCCCGGTGGCCTCGAGCTCCGCGATGCGCCCCGAGAGGCTCGGTCCGGCCATGGCCTAGGCGACCCCCTTCTCGTGGAGCACCTTCCACACCTTGTGCGGCGTGAGCGGGATGTCCATGTGGGTGACCCCGAGATGGGACAACGCGTCCACCACGGCGTTGGCGATCGCCGGCGGCGCGCCCACGGTCGCGGACTCCCCCACCCCCTTCGCGCCCAGCGGGTGGTGTGGCGAAGGGGTGATCGTCTTGGCCGTCTCCCAGGCCGGCGTCTCGAGCGCCGTCGGGAGGAGGTAGTCCATGAACGTCCCGGCGAGGTTGTTGCCGTTCTCGTCGTACGGGATCTCCTCGAGCAGCGACGGCGCGAAGCCCATGGTCAGGCCGCCGTGGATCTGCCCGTCGACGATCATCGGGTTGATGATGTTGCCGCAGTCGTCCACGGCGACGAACCGGCGGACGGTGACCTGCCCGGTCCCCTTGTCGATGTCCACGACGGCGATGTAGCTGCCGAACGGGAAGGTCAGGTTGGGCGGGTCGTAGTAGTCGACCGCCTCGAGGCCGGCCTCCATCCCGGCGGGATGGTTGGTGTAGGCCGCGAAGGCGATCTCGGCGATGGTCTTGAACCGGTCCGGGCTCCCCTTGACGCTCCACTTGCCGTTGGTCCACTCGAGGTCGTCCGCGTTGCACTCGAGCAGGTGGGCGGCGAGGTGGCGGGCCTTCTCCCGGATCTTGCGCGACACCACGGCCGTGGCCGCGCCGGCCACAGGCGTGGAGCGCGACGCGTACGTGCCCAGGCCGTACGGCGCGGTGTCGGTGTCGCCCTCCTCGACCATGACCTTGGACGCCGGGATGCCCAGCTCCTCGGCCACGATCTGGGCGAACGTGGTCTCGTGCCCCTGGCCCTGGCTCTGGACGCCGAGCCGGAGGATGGCCGAGCCGGTGGGATGCACCCGCAGCTCGGCCGAGTCGAACATCTTGATGCCGATGATGTCGAAGTCGTGCGACGGCCCCGCGCCGACGATCTCGGTGAACGACGAGATGCCGATCCCCATCAGCTCGCCGCGGGCGCGCTTCTCCGCCTGCTCCTTGCGCAGCTCGTCGTAGCCGATGAGGTCGAGCGCCTTCTGCAGGGCCGCGTGGTAGTTGCCCGAGTCGTAGTCCCAGCCGGTGGGCGTGTGGTACGGGAACTGGTCCGCGCGGATGAAGTTCTTCATCCGGAATGCGGCTGGATCCATGCCCACGGCCCGCGCCCCTTCGTCCACCAGCCGCTCGATCGTGTGGACCGCCTCGGTCACGCGGAACGAGCAGCGGTACGCGACGCCGCCGGGGGGCTTGTTGGTGTAGGCGGCGTCGACCTCGACGAACGCCTGCGGGATGTCGTAGGAGCCGGTGATCACGTTGAACAGCCCGGCCGGGAACTTCGAGGGATCGGCCGCGGCGTCGCTGTACCCGTGGTCCGCCAGCGTCTTGACCCGAAGGCCGGTGATCGTGCCGTCGTCCTGGAGGCCCAGCTCCGCGTGGACGTGGTAGTCGCGGGCGAACGAGTCGGCCTGGAGGTTCTCCGAGCGGTCCTCGATCCACTTCACCGGCCGGCCGAGGGTCAGCGAGGCGACGATCGCGCACACGTAGCCCGGGTAGACCGGCACCTTGCCGCCGAACCCTCCGCCGATGTCGTGGGTCTTGACCCGAATGCTGGACTCCGGGATGCCGGACACCAGGCTGATCACCGTGCGATACACGTGGGGCGCCTGGCTCGTGACGTGGAAGTCGAGATGGCCGCGCACCGGGTCGAAGTCCGCGATGCAGCCGCAGGTCTCGATCGAGGCCACGTGGATGCGCGGGATGTAGACGTCGATCGGGACGACCTTGTCCGATGCGGCCAGGGCCGCGTCGGTGGCCGCCCGGTCGCCGGACTCCCAGTGCCAGATGTGGTTGTTCGCCTTGTCCGGCCCGCGGTCCGGGCGGAGGACCGGCGCGTCGGGCTCCAGGGCCTTGAACGGGTCCACGACCACGGGCAGCGGCTCGTAGTCCACGTACACCGCCTGGATCGCGTCCGCGGCCTGGTAGCGCGTCTCCGCGATGACCGCGGCGACCTCCTGCGCCTGGTACATGACCGTGTCGACCGGCAGCACCATCTGCTTGTCGCCCGCGAGGGTGGGCATCCAGTGGAGCCCGGCCTTCTCGAGGTCCTTGCCGGTGATCACCGCGAGGACGCCCGGCATCGCGAGCGCCTCGCTGGTGTCGATCGACTTGATCGTCGCGTGGGCGTACGGGCTGCGGACGATGTCCATCCAGACCATCTTCGGCAGGACGACGTCCTCGATGTACTGCCCCTGGCCCCGGATGAAGCGCGGGTCCTCCTTGCGCTTCATCGAGTGCCCCATGCCCGCGACCTCG
>CAYJOH010000066.1:0-9032 GCA_964371685.1 uncultured Anaerolineaceae bacterium | reverse complement strand
CCTTCGTGTAGTCGGCCGCCGCCGCCTCGAGGTCACCCTTGAGCTCGTACGCCCGGCCGCGGCTGACGTAGCCCGCCTCGAGCTGCTTGCCGGTGTTGATGATCTCGGAGTACTGGGCGATCGCCTCGTCGTAGCGATCGGCCGCGAGGTAGAGGTCGGCGAGGCGGCCGCGCGACGCGATGTCGGTCGGATCGGCACGCACCGCCGCCTCCATCGCGGCCATCTCGCGGTCCACGATGGGCGCGGTCGGCGCCCGGAAACGGTCGACGGCGTAGAACGCGACGAAGGCGATGAGGACGACGACGAACAGCAGCGCAACCCGCCTGATCCAGCGGTTGAGCTGCGCGTCGGGCATCTCGGCCAGGGACGTGACCCGGAACATTGAAGGCACCTTTACTCCACGGTCGGCGGAATCGGACGATCCGACCTGTGCCTATCGTCGGGCGCGCGAGGCTCCGTTCCCATCCGTCGGGGGATAGAACTGCGATACAGGGCGGCGTGGCCGTGCACCGCCGTTTCTGTATCGAGTGGCCCCCGATGGTCCCGATGGACCGGGCCACTGGTCCCACAGCGCAGGGCCGTGGCCCGTCGCGCTAGTCCTGGAGGGACTCGCGCGGGGTGCGGAAGTTGCCGGGCACGTCGAGCTCGAGGCCCGCCTCGGTCTCGCGCATCGGGAAGCGGTCAAGCGGGCGCGGTGGTGGCCCGCCCAGCACGGCGCCGTCGATGGCGAACGAGGCCTCGTGGCAGTAGCAGCGGAAGCGACGGTCGTCGTCCTCCCAGACGTACGCGCACAGGGCGTGGGTGCAGCGGGGGTCGAAGGCATCGATGCCGCCGTCCGCACGCTTCACGAACCACACCGCGCCCTCGACGTTGCTGCCGTCCATCGGCACCGTGAACTCCACCTTCGTGGGGGTGCCCACCTCGAGCGTGTCGAGGTCGAAATCGAGGGTGACCGTCACGGGCGGTCCCACGCAGCTCTGGAGCACCACGCCCAGGCCGCCGGTCGCGGCGACGGCGCCGGCGCCCATCAGCAGCAGGACGCGCCGGCGCGGCAGCGGGGTCTCGCGGGGGTCGAATGCCGGGGGATGCGCGGTCGGCTCGCGGCTGGCGTCTCCCATCCGGGAGAGCCTAGCAAAGGACGGCTGTCAGGCCTTTGTGACCGCCGCCGGGAGGGCGAGACCCGGGTCGCGGTCGTTGGCGCCGGGGGACCGGTCCGCCCCGTGATCGTGGCCGCCGCGCCCCTCGTCGGCCCCGCCAGTGTGCCCGGCCGGGCGTACTGCACCACCGACCGCCTCGCGGATCGCGGCCAGGAACTCGTCCGGGCCGCTGCACAGCGACTCGCGCCGCAGGGACCAGGCCCGCGTCGTCGTGATGTCCACATCGAGGACGACGGGGCAGCTCGACCGGCGGACGACCTCCGCGGCGTCGACGCGGCCGCCCTCCTCCACGACGATCACGGCCGGCTCGCTGGCCAGCGCCTCGTCCACGGCCGCCGGCTCCCCGATGTCCACCGCGTACACGACGATGCCCGGCTCGGCCGCGAGCATGCGCTCCAGCCCCTCGCCCATCAGGGGATGGCTGTAGAGCACGAGGACGCGGACCGGGTCGGGTGGCACGACGAGCTCCCCACTCGCGGATCGACCGGGTCGCGGAGCGCGGCCCGTGGGGCGATGCTAGGCGTGCGGGACACGGACTCCAATCCGTCGCCCGGCACAGCCGCGAGCGGTCCCGCCTGTATCCGAAGGGATACCTCGAGGTCTCCTTCGCCCGCTCCGCGGCCGGAGGCCTACCCGGGTCGGTGATTACCCTCCGCGCATCAGGGCCGGGTGCGCCGCCGCACCGCCCCTCCCCGGCCCTGTCGACATCCCGAACGAGCGAGCGCAGCCGTCCGGCCGGCCACCGTCCGACCTCCGCCCCCCGTCCGACCTCCGCCCTGCCCGCGGCTCGGCGATGCGGCGAGGGTAATCACGAACACGGGTGAGTTCACGCTGCCGAACGGCAACGCCTCCGGCCTGGACGACCCGGCGCTGACATCCCACGCGTCAGTCCCTGGAGCCCTCCGGGTGCGCATACCCTTGGCGTACAGCGTACGCAGCTGCCTGGACGCGGTTCGTGAGGTGGAGCTTCTCGAGGGCGTTGTGGACGTGGTTCTTCACCGTGCCCTCGGTGATCGTCAGCTGGTTGGCGATCTCCTTGTTGGACAGGCCGTCGGCGACGAGCTGGAGGATCTCGGACTCGCGGCGGGTGAGGCCGCTGTCTGGGGCCGCGGAGGGCGCCGGCTGGCCGCGAGCGGGGATGCCACCGGTCCGCAACGCCTCGAGGAGCCTCGACGCGACCGCCGGGGCGATCGGCGCCTCGCCGCGCATGACGCCCCGCAGGTCGTCGAACAGCTGCTCCGGCCGCACGTTCTTGAGCAGGTAGCCGTTGGCGCCCGCCTTGATCGACTCGAACAGGTCGTCGTCGTCCTCGGACACCGTGAGCATCACGATGGGGGTCGAGAACCCCGCCTGCCGGATCGCCGCAACGCCGTCCACGCCCGTGGACCCCGGCATGTTGACGTCCATCACGACGAGGTCCGGGTGCAGCGCGCGGGTCTTCTCCAGCGCATCGCGTCCGTTCTCGCCCTCGCCCACGACCGTCATGTCGAACTGGGCGCTGATCAGGGTCGCCAGGGCCCGCCGGAACAGCGGCTGGTCATCGACCAGCAGGATTCTGAGCCTGGGCGGATGGTGCTCCACGCATGTCCTCTGCCTCGAGGTGGACGACCACGCGCGTCCCCTCGTTCGGGGCAGTATGCACGTCGAGCCTTCCACCGATCGCTTCCACCCGTTCGCGCATGGAGGCGAGCCCGAAGCCGCCCTCCATCGAGCCGGCGACGATCGCGGGATCGAATCCCACGCCGTCGTCCTCGATCGCCAGGGTCGCCGCCGTGTTCGTGCAGTCGATCCTGACCGAGACGCGACGCGCCTGCGAGTGCTTGCGGGTGTTGGTCAGCGCCTCCTGGACCACGCGCAGCAGCTGGACCTCGCTCCGTGGCGTGAGGGCGCGACGGGTGTCGCCGTCGCAGGTCAGCGTGGCCGCGATGCCCGTCTGGCGGCTGTACTTGCGCAGGTACTCGCGGAGCGATCCCTCGAGGCCGTCGTCCTCGCGCACCGTCTCGCGCAGCCCGAGGATCGCCTCGCGGACGTCGCTATACGCCTCGTCGGCGGTCGCCGCGATGTCGGACAGCTCTGCCGCCATCACGTGGCTCGCCTCGTCCTTGGCCCGGCCCTCGAGCGCCCGGAGCCGGAGGTGGATCACGCCCAGGACCTGGGCCAGGCTGTCGTGCAGCTCGCGGGCGATGCGGTCGCGCTCCGCATGGATGGTCCACTGCTCCTCTGCCTCGTGCAGCCGGGCGGTGCGGATGGCGATCGTGGCCATGTCCGCGAGCGCGCCGAGCAGCGTGCGCTCGTCCTCGCTGAACGGCGGTCCCGTCCGGACCACGCACAGCTCGCCGAGCAGCCCGTCCGGGCCCCGCAGCGGGCGCGCCGCCCAGGCGCGGTCCACCGGCTCGGTGATCGCCAGCGGGCACAGCGGGTTCCGCGGGTGCTGCGACCCCGTCGCCGCGTGGGCGACCAGGCACACGCTGCTGTCGTCGGCCATCGCGAGGCGCTCGCGGCCGCCCTTGCCCGTGACCTCCGGGGCGTCGGCGAGGCAGGCGACGGCGCGCTCCGCGCCCAGCAGCTCGCGCGCGTGACCGGTGATCCGCTCCAGCATCTCGCGCAGCTCGACCCGGCCGGTGAGCTGGAGGGCGACCTCGTACAGTGCCGCCTTCTCCCGCTCGCGGCGGTGGAGGTCCGCGACGGTCAGCGCGAGCTGCGCGGCGCCGGCGATCTCGCCCGCGATGTCGGCCAGGGCCGCCGGCGAGACATCGGGCTCCACGGGCGGATGGAAGGCGAGGCGGAGGTGGCCGATCCGCCCGTTGCCGCGGACAAGCGGCAGGTCCAGGACGCCGGTGTCGACGCCGGTGCGGGCGGCGTAGCGGGGCCCATCGAGGGCCGGATCGGGACGCTCGTCGAGGATCGGGGCGAGCCAGCCGAGCCCGGGCGCGAAGGTCGCCGGGCGGCGGATCGTGATCGACTCCCCGCCGGTCGTGCGGACCGTGACGATGCCTGCGAGCGCCCCGGTCTGGGTGATGACGCGATCCAGCGCCTGCTCCAGGAGGTCCGGCAGCGTCGCACCGCCGCGCACCGCCGAGCTGACGGCGTGGGTGACCGTGAGGTCCTTGTTCTGTGCGACGAGCTGCTTCTGGGTCCTGTCGAGGTAGAGGGAGACGATCGTCGCAAACGCCACGATGGCGACGCCCATGATCATTGCCGACAGGACGTGGCCGTCGTCGCCGGTGAGCTGGGGATCGAGGACCAGGAACCGGACCAGCTCGAACGCCCAGACGAACACGACCGGCAGCACGATCGTCGCCCACTTCAGGCGGCCGAGGTCGCGGGCTCCCTGGGGATCGCTCATGCCCCGACTGTGCCGTTCGATATAGACGCCGGCGAAGGGCCGTGTGGCCCCTGCCGCTCGGGGCCGTCCGGACTGCAGCTGCGGGACGGGTCACGGGATCGTGCCCCGGCGGTGCGCGGACGCAACGCCGCGGCGTCGCAGAGGGTGAGGAGGCGGCACCCGTTCCACCCCCCGGCAGCCCGTCCCGGGCAGCCCACGCCCGGCACCCGATCCACCCCCGGCCGGCCGCCCGGCAGCCCACGCCCGGCACCCGTTCCACCCCCGGCAGCCCGTCCCGGGCAGCCCGTGGACTGTGAGTCACTGAAAACGCGAATCCGGCGGCGTCGCAGGGCCGAATGCAGCCGCTCGTTGACTCCCAGTCCACGAGACGGCGCAACGGCTTCGGAATCGGGCGCGATCGAGGCCGCCATTCGCGATCTCATGGACTGCAGGTCAACGGCTCACGACCGTCGCGTCCGGCCCGATCCTCGCCGAGCGGAGCGTCGCCGGGCCGGCAAATCAGCCGCTGGACGTCGCCGGGCCGGTCATCAGCCGCCGGAGGCGGCGGCACGACCTGAGACGTCGAGGTCCACGTACAGCCGGCAGTGGTCGCCGGCGACCGAGCACTCCTCGACCGCGGCGACCGGCCGGAGCCCCGGCCCGGTCAGCACCACGTCCATGCGCAGGAGGGCGACCCGGAGCACCTCGAGCGAGCTCGGGCGCCACGTGAAGCCGGGCCCCGTGCCCGCCTCGGCGTGGGCGTCGAGCAGGCCGTCGGCGAGCGCCCCGAAGCCGGCCTCGAGCGGGGTGGCGTTGAGGTCGCCCACGACGATCGCCGTCGACGCGCCCGGGAGCTCGTCCACCATCCGGCGGATCGACTCCAGGTCGTGGTCCCGTCGCCGCGGATCGAGGCCCACCGGCACGATCGCGATCCGCGAGATCGACGGCGGGTACGGATGCACGTCGAGCAGCTCGAGGCGCCGCCCGTCGGGGAGCAGCAGGCCCGCCCGGAGGACCACGGGCCCGGTGGAGTAGTCCCCGATCACGAGCGGGTGCCGGCTCAGGAGCCCCATCCCCGCGACACCGTCCCGTGGCTCCAGGATGCGGTACGGAAACCGCCCCACGAGCGTCGCGTCCGCCTCGATCGCCGCCGCCACCTCCGGGGTCAGCTCCTGGAGCGCGACCAGGTCCACCTGCCGCTCAGTGATCCCGGCAACGCTGTCTGCCGCCGCCTTGGATCCCAGCTCCAGGTTCCAGGACAGCACGCGCAGCGTGTCGTCGGCCGCGGCGCCCTCGCCGCGAAACGATGCCTCTGCCTCCGGAGACCACCATTCGCCGCCCAGCCGCAGGATCGCGACCACCAAGACGACGGCCCCGAGCAGCCGGACCCACGCCCCTGCCCGGCCCATGCCGAACGACGATAGCGTCGCGACGACCGCGGCGATCACGCCCACCACGAGGACGTACGGCTCCAGCACGGCCGCCAGCGCGAACGGGCCCGCCTGCGGGCGGGCGACGGTGTCCACGGCCACCACGACCAGCGCGGCCGCGGCGACGAGCGCGAGCAGCACGGCGCGCGGGCGCATCACCCCCGGGGCCACCCCTCCGCCTCGCCCTTGGGGCGCAGCTGCACGAACTCGAACCCGAACCGGCCCTTCACGCACAGGTGCCCGTTGGTCACCGAGGATTCGATCGGCGAGGTCACCTTCACGATCGAGTTGTCCTGGACGTGGAGCGTGAGCGTGCAGCCCACGCCGCAGTACGGGCAGATCGTGTCGGTGGTCGCCTGCGCCGCCGGGTCCCACGTGCCGGCCGCGCGCATCTCGTGCTCCGAGCGGAACATCAGCGCCCCCGTCGGGCACACGCCGATGCAGTTGCCGCAGTACACGCACGCAGACTCGGGGAGGGGGACGTCGAACTCGGTGGAGATGCCGGCGTCGAAGCCGCGGCCGGCGACCGAGATCGCGAACGTGTTCTGCGCGTCCTCGCCGCACGCCTCGACGCACTTGTAGCACAGGATGCAGCGCGAGTAGTCGCGGACGTAGAGGTCGTTGTCCACCTTGACCGGCTGGGCGACGGTCTCGGCGCGGGCGCCGCCGAACCGCGAGGCGTCCGCGCCGTAGCGTGCCGCGTAGCGCGCCAGGTCCCCGTCCGGCTCCTCCGGGCCGGCCAGCGACAGGTCCACCGACGAGCCCAGCAGCTCCAGCACCAGCCGTCGCGAGTGGCGCACCCGCTCGCTGTCGGTCTGGACCTCCATCCCCGGCTCGACCGTCCGCGAACAGGCGGGGACCAGGACCCGGGACCCGGTGACCTCCACGACGCACACCCGGCACACGTTGACCGGCGTGAGGCTCTCGAGGTAGCACAGTGTGGGGGTGTCGATGCCCACGGACCGCGCGGCCTCGAGGATCGTGGAGCCGGCCGGGACCGTGACGGCCGCGCCGTCGATGATGACCTCGACCCCCGGGACCTCGCGCGCGGGCGGGGCCTCCGGCACGCGGGTCGCCCGCGCCGGGGGCTCGACGAAGATGTGGTCGATGTCGGGCGCGGTCACGCGCCGGCTCCCGTGGCCGCGGCGTCGAAGTGGACGAGCCCGGATTGGATCGCGCTTTCGATCGCGGAGGTCGCCGTCTGGCCGAGGCCGCAGATCGAGGCGTCGCGCATCGCGCGCGCGAGGTCCGCGTACAGCCCCAGCTCCTGGTCCACCGATCCGACCGGCTGCCCCTCGATCAGCCGGTCCAGCAGCTCCTCCTGGCGCACGGTGCCCACCCGGCAGGGCACGCACTGCCCGCACGACTCGTCGCGGAAGAAGGCGGCGATGCGGCGCAGGGCACCCGGCAGGTCCGCGGTCTCGTCGAACACCATCACCACCCCGGAGCCGAGCGTCGCCCCGGCGGCCCGCGTGTCCTCGAACGTGAGCGGCATGGCCAGCGCCTCCGGTCCCACGAACACGCCCGCCGCGCCGCCCAGCAGCACCGCCCGGACCGTTCGCCCGCCCGGGACGCCGCCCGCGAGCTCGATCAGCCCGCCCAGCGTCGCCCCGAAGCGGACCTCGTACACGCCCGGCCGGGCCACGTTGCCCGACACGCAGAACAGCTTGGGCCCGGGCGAGCCGTCGGTCCCCAGCGCCCGCCAGGCGGCCGCGCCGTCGCTCACGATGATCGGGATGTTGGCCAGGGTCTCGATGTTGTTGACCGCCGTCGGCCTGCCGAACAGGCCGAACTCCACCGGGAACGGGGGCTTGTTGCGCGGCTCCGGCCGGCGGCCCTCGATCGATTCGAACAGCGCGGTCTCCTCGCCGCAGATGTACGCGCCGGCGCCGCTACGGACCTCGAGGTCGAACGAGAAGCCGGAGCCCAGGACGTCCGAGCCCAGGAGCCCGGCAGCACGCGCCTGGGTGATCGCGTTGGCGAGGCGGGCCTCGCACAGCGGGTACTCGGCCCGCAGGTAGAGGTAGCCTCGCGAGGCGCCGACCGCGAACGCCTCGATGGTCATCGCCTCGAGGATCGCGAACGGGTCCTCCTCGATCAGCGCGCGGTCCTTGAACGTGCCCGGCTCGGACTCGTCCGCGTTGACCACGACGTAGTGCGGCTGGGCGGGCTGCCCGGCGACCGCCGCCCACTTGCGGCCGGTCGGGAACGCGGCCCCACCGCGCCCGACCAGGCCCGACGCGGTCACCTCGGCGATCAGCCACTCGGGCCCCTGCTGGAGCGCGCGCCACAGCGCCTCGTACCCGCCGGACGCCCGGTAGTCCGCGAGCGAGGTGGGGTCCACGCGGCCGACGCGGCGGAGCAGCCGGAGGCCCTCGGTGCCCGCCTGCGGCATCGAGCGTCGCAGGTGCGCCAGGCGGACGTCGCCCGGCGCGGACGGATGGGCCTCGGGCGCGACGTGGATGTCGGCCTTGGCGATGTCCAGGAAGGCGATGACGCCCGCGGCGTCGATCGGGGCGGCGGACACGACCTCGGGCCGCTCGCCGGCGACCGACAGCAGGGCGGCCGGGGCGCGCTCGCAGCGGCCGAGGCACGGGCTGCGCAGCCAGGTGGACCGCCCCCCGTTGATCGGCTTGCCCACCGGCCCGGCCAGGCGCTCGAGGTCGGCGATGAGGTCCTCGGCACCCGCGAGCCGGCAGGCGATGTCGTCGCATACCTGGGCGACGATCGGGGGCCGCGGCGTCGTGGGCAGCAGCGCGTAGAACGAGGCGACCCCGTATGCCTCGGCGGGCGGCACGGACAGCCGGAGGGCGACGTGGTTCAGCGCGCCGCGGCTCACCCAGCCGCAGCTGGCCGCGGCCGCCTCGAGCGCCGGCAGCAGCAGGTCGCGGCGAGCGCGGGCCTCGTGACCGCCGTGGGCCACCCGCCCGTCGGCGTCCACGTCCCGCTCGCCCCCGTCCCAGCCACCGCGCGCAGGGCCGATCTCCGGGTCGAGGACGGCGTCGATCGCCGCCCGCTCCTCGGGCGTCGCGGCAGGGCCGACGACGTGCAGGTCCATGGCCGCCGAGTGTAGACGGTGGGGTCGCGGCCGGCAGGGACCGCCCCGCGGCAGGACAATGG
>CAYJOH010000065.1:0-9038 GCA_964371685.1 uncultured Anaerolineaceae bacterium | reverse complement strand
CGCCGCTGGTAGACCAGCTTGCGGATCGGCAGGTTGAGCAGCGCCTGGTTCTCGAACCGGATCAGCGTCGCGTACCGGTCGAACACGGCCGCGGCACCCTCGCGATCACCGGCCGTCCAGCGCCGGACCACGGCCACCAGCACCTCCGGGAACCCGAACCCGGTCATCGTCCCGTGGCTGCCGCGGCGCAGCTCCTCGAGCAGCATCTCCCCGCCGAGGCCGCCCAGGACGACGCCGTCGGGCGAGCCGGCGCCCAGGCGGCCGGCCTTGGGCGGCGTCGGCTCCTCCTCGAGCTTGATCACGCGGCACGTCGGCGCCTCGGCGGCCAGCCCGAGCAGGAACTCGACCGACATCGGCACGCCCGAGCTCGCGGGGTGGTCCTGGACGACGATCGGCAGCGATATGGCCGAGGCCACCGCGAGGTAGTGCCGGCGCAGGGCGGCATCGGTGGGCCGCGCGAGCGGCGGCGGGGCGAGCATCACCGAGTGGGCGCCCGCCGCCTCGGCCTCGCGGGCGAACGCGATCGCCCGGTCCGTGGACGCGTGCGAGACGCCGACGCAGACCGGGATCGAGCCGCCGGCGGCATCGAGGACGGCATCGAGCACCCGGGAGCGCTCCGTGTCACCGAGCCGCCCGGCCTCGCCCAGCACGCCCAGGATCGTCATGCCGTCGACGCCGGTGGCCCGCACGAACGCCACGAGGCCGGGCAGGGACGCGAGGTCGAGATCGCCGTCCGGCAGGAACGGGGTCGGCACGATGTTCCAGACTCCCCGCAGCGCCGCGATGTCGCCCACCTCGCCCTCCGTGTCCGCTCGATGGCCCGAGGCTACACCGAGCGCGGCCGTCAGGCGGGCCAGCGGAACCGGATCGCCGTCCCGCGGTCGCCGGGGCCGCGGCCCACCTCGAGCGTGGCCCCGGAGGCGCGCGTCTCCGCTCGCATGTCCGCGATGCCCCGCCGCCCGCTGCGCGCCGCGACACCCTCGTCCACCGCCGGCCCGGGGCCGTCGTCGACGATCTCCAGGCGGATGGCCGCCGGCGATACCGCCAC
Organism: uncultured Anaerolineaceae bacterium; assembly: GCA_964371685.1. Taxonomy (GTDB): domain Bacteria; phylum Chloroflexota; class Limnocylindria; order Limnocylindrales; family CSP1-4; genus CAIXZV01. The sequence goes on along the minus strand of CAYJOH010000065.1, from coordinate 7,990 downwards.
CGTGGCGGTGACCGTCGAGCCGGGGGCGTGGCGAATCACGTTGTCGAACGCGAGCTGGGCCACGCGGAACGCCGCCCGCTCCACCTCCCTGGGCGGGCGTGCCGGCGCCGCGCCCTCCGTCCCGTGGCCGGGCGCCGCCCCCGCATCCCCGGCGACCTCGATGTCCACCCGGACCTCGGAGCGCTCCTCGACCCGCTCGGCGAGCCACTCGATCCCCGCCAGCAGGCCGATCTCCTCGAGCACGATCGACCGCCGCGACACGAGCAGCGACTCGACCTCGTCCACCGCCGACCGCAGGTCCGCCGCGAGCCGCTCCACGGTCCCGCCCGCCTCCGCCTCGGCGAGCGCTCGGCGCAGGGACGGCAGCACGTCCGCGTGGAGGTCCGCGGCCAGCCGCCCGCGCTCGGACTCGACGGCCTCGGCCCGTCCCGCCTCGCGCCCCGGCACCATGGCCTCGTCGAACACGCGCAGCAGGCTCAGCGCGCCACCGGTGCGGTCCGCGCGCGGCCCCCCCGCCCGCCGGGGGGCGCGCGGGGGGGCGCGCGCGGGCGCGCGGGCGCGGCCGCACCCCATCGCCGCGATGACCGCGACGGCGAACAGCCAGACCCACTGGGGGAGGCCACCGGTCTCGAAGCCCAGCGCCCGGCGCACCCAGTTCGCCACGAACGCGAGTGCGAGGACGCCGACCGTGCCCCAGGCGGCCAGGGCGAGGGGGCGCGGGCGGCGATCCCCGGCGGTCGCGTAGCCGGCCGCGATCAGGAGCGGCACGATCAGGGCGAGCACCACGAACCCGTCCAGGACCGGCCGCCCGATGTCCCCCGATGCCGCCCGCACGCCACGCACCAGCCCCACCGCCCCGAGCGCGGCCGCCGACGCCCCCACGATCGTCGCGCCCCAGGCGAGCGTCGGCGCCCAGCTGGTGGTCAGCACCAGCACCACGAGCGCGCCGATCCCCCACAGGTGGGGCACGAGGTCCGAGGGCGTGGGATCGGGGGCGCCGAACGGGTTGGCGAGCCGGACCAGCAGCGAGCCGCCGACGAGCGCCGCCGTGGCCGCCGAGGCGAGACCCAGCGACCGCGAGGTCACGGCCGCGCCTTCTCCGTGACCCAGCCCTCGCGCAGCGCGAGCACCGCGAGCTCCGTGCGCGACAGCACGCCGTACCGGTCGAACAGCCGCCGCAGGTGGCTCTCGACGGTCTTCTCGGTCACGCCCAGGCGGGCGCCCACCTCGTCGTTGGACGCGCCGCCGCAGACCAGCGTCAGGACCTCGATCTCGCGGTCCGACGGGCGCCGCGGGGCGCTCCGGATCGTGCGCAGCATCGAGGCCGAGAACGCGGTCCCACCGCCGGCGACCGTCCGGATCGCGTCCAGGATCTCGGACACCTCGCTGGTCTTGAGCAGGTAGCCGGCGGCGCCGCGCTCGAACGCCGTGCGGATCAGCGGCGGCTGGTCGAACGAGGAGAGGAGCAGGACGGCCGGCCCGCCGGGCTCCACCGCCTCGAGCAGCCGCAGGCCCTCCGCCTCGCCCGCGAGCTGGACGTCGCTCACGACGACGTCGGGCGTCACCCCGCGCGGTCCCGTGATCAGGCTCCGCGCATCGTCGAGGGACCGCGCGGTCCCGGCGAGCGCGAGGTCGGGCGCCGCCCGCACGGCCGCGGACACCGCGTCGAGGATCGCCGGGTGGTCGTCGACGAGCACGATCCGGATCGGCTGGGTACCCACGGTTGCAGCCTAACGCGGCGCGACCCGGGCGCGAAGCCCCGCGCGCAGGGTCCACGGCCCACGCCGGTTGCGGGATTCCCCGCATACTCAACCGCCTACGACTGGCAGGGGGCCGATGGACGACCAGCAGACCGAACCCGTCGCGCAGCCGGGTGCACCCGGACCCGGTCCCGAGGCGCGCCCGCCCGTGCCCGGACCCGGTCCCGACGCGCCACCCCCGCCTTCGCCACCCCCGCCTCCGCCACCTCCGCCCCCGCCCCCGGCGTTCGTGCCGCAGCCCACGGGCTGGATCGGTCCAAGAGACGGCGGTCGCGAGGTCATCGACATCGGCTCGATCATCGGGCGGACCTTCGACACCGTCGGCCGCGAGTGGTCGCTGTTCCTCGTCCTGGCCGCCCCGGCGGCGCTCGGCGCGCTCGCGCAGAGCCTGATCGCCCCCCCGGCCACGATGTCGGAGCCGGCCTCCTCCGAGCTGCTGCTGGACGACCTCGGGGCGATCATCGTGGCCACGATCGTCGCCGCCCTGTTCAGCCTGATCTCGGTCTTGGCCGTCACCGCCGCCACCGACGAGCTGTGGCGGGGCCGGGCGGCCGGCGTCGGAGGCGCGTTCGCCCACGCGGTCCGGGCACTGCCGCGCTACCTGGCCGTGACGATCCTGTTCGGCCTCGCGATCGCCGCGCTGGTGGCCATCCCGGTGGCGCTCGTCCTCGCCTCACCCGGCGCGGCAGCCGGCCTCGTCGTCCTGTTCGCGCTGGTCGCGCTCGTGTTGCTGCCCGTCCTGCTGTGGATCAGCGCGCGGCTGATGCTGCTCGTCCCCGTGATCGTGCTCGACCCGGACGGCGTCACGGGGTCCATCCGCCGGGCCTGGGAGCTGTCGCGGGGCCACGCGCTGCTGCTGTTCGCGCTGTCGCTCGCGATCGGCGTCATCGGGGCGATGCCGCTGTGGGGCGCGACGCTGTTCGCCTCGTTCGTGCCCAGCGCCCTGATCGGCGGCATCGCGCTCGCGATCTCCACGCTGGTCTACCAGCCGCTGGCGGTGATCGCGATGACCATCGCGTGGGGCGACCGGATCGGCGGCCGCCACGCGGACTCGGACGTGATGGCACGCGGCCGGGGGCGGGGCACCGGCGCGCTGCTCGTGTTCGGGCTGAGCCTGATCCTGTTCGTGATCGGGATCGGCGTGGCCGCGCAGTACGCGGCAACCGACCCCACCCGGTTCCGCTGACCGTCCTCCGCGGCGTCGCGTGGGCTACGGGCGGCGGATCCGGATGTCGTCCACGGCGGCCTCGACGAGGCTCCCCGAGCCGCCGTCCCGGGCGGCCACGATCAGCCGGATCGCCTGGCCCGCCCAGTCCGCGAGCGAGATCGAGGCGGACGCCCACGCGGCGTCGACGTCGTTGTGCGTGCCGAGCACCTCGAGCACCACGGTCTGCGTCCCGTCCTCGGCCTCCACGATCACCCGCAGCCAGTCCGCGGCGGTCGCGTTGGCCCGGTGGGCGAGGTAGTAGCGGAACGTCAGGTTGCCGTACTCCGCCGGGTCCGCGGGCAGCGCGATCCGCCGGCTGCGGATCGAGGTCACGCCGCCGTCCACGTCGCCGTACGCGGCGGTGCGGCCCGCAGTCGCGCCGGTCACGAGCGCGTTGCGGCCCGAGACCGTCGACCCCAGCTGCTTCGCCCCGTCGCGGTTCGTCGGCTCCGGGTTGGCGACGGCGAACAGGCCGCGGGCCGCGGTGTCGGTCCCGAACGGGTTGCGCCGCCAGCCCCGGTTGATCTCCAGGTCGTCGTACAGCGGCCCGCAGTTGGCCCGCGCCTGGCCCTCGCTGAGCGCGGCGTAGGGGCACGCCGCGCGGTCGATGAGCAGCAGGATCGCGCCCCGGTTGTTCTCGGTCTGGGGCTCGATCTTCGAGTCGTCGGGGTAGTGGTCGCCCCACACCGTCGACGTCTCGGGCGGGTACAGCTCGAAGGTGAAGCTGAAGATCCGGTGGACCCCGTACATCCAGTCGATCTGGTCGCCGTCGGTGACGTACAGGTCGGACGACTGCTGCGGCCGGTAGCCGTTGAGCTCGGCCATCGCCCTGCCCAGCGCGCCGAACGTCCACTGGTCGAGGGCGGCCATGTCGAGCGGGGTGTTCTTCTTCGTGTACCCGTAGGGCCACAGGATCAGCTTGCCGTTGGTGTGCAGCGTGATGTGCGTCCGGATCTGCTGGAGCCCGCCCACGACGCGGCTGTTGACGAAGTCGCGGATCGCGCGCGTCTCGGGCGCGGAGAACGGCTTCGGGCCGCGGTACGTGATCGAGGACTTGGTGCCCGACGATCCGTTGCAGCAGCCCCAGCGATAGGCGTAGTTGCGGTTGAGGTCCGTGCCGACCGCCGTGGCGCCGGCGTTGAGCTGGCGGTTCTTGCGCCAGGCACGGAACGGGTTGCCGGTCAGGTCGAACCGCATCCCGTCCGGGTTGAGCGCGAACACGATGAACACCTCGCGGGTGTCCACCAGCCGGGTCACGGTCTCGTCGGCGCCGTAGTCGTCCGAGAGCCAGCGCAGGACGGCGAGGGCCTGCTCCGTGGTCAGGTGCTCGCGGGCGTGGTGGAGGGCGTCGATCAGGACCTCGGGCTCCGCCTCGTCGTCGGCGACGTTGTCGCTGACCTTGGCGGCCCAGATGTCCCGGCCCTGGTAGCTGTTGCCGATGGAGAACACGGACACGATGTCCGGGTGGTCGATCGCGGCCTGCTGGATCTCCGCGACCATCTCCGGGTAGTTGTGGTAGCCGCTCATGGACTCCGGGAAGTCCGGCTCCGCGGCGGCCACGCCGGCCGGGGCGGCGGCGGGCACGAGGAGCGCGGCGGCGAGGGCCAGGGGCGCGAGGATGGGACGTCGCATGGGCCAAGGGTGCCAGACCGCACCAAGTCGGCGTAACCCTCCGAAGGGGCCATGCGTGGCTGGGACTTGCCGTGCGTGCGCGCGTCCACCGCCCGGGCAATGTCTTGACATCGTGACGTAGCAGTGTCAATATCTGCCCATGCCTGACGACTCGTACAGCCTCGCCGATCTCGCCCGCCTCGCGGACGTGACGCCGCGCACGATCCGCTACTACGTCGCGCAGGGCCTCCTGCCGGCACCCGGGGCCGCGGGCCCGGCCACCCGGTACGCGGAGGGGCACCTGCTCCGGCTGCGGCTCATCCGCCGCCTCCAGCGGGAGCACCTGCCGCTGGCGGAGATCCGCGTCCGGCTGGAGCGGATGGGGGACGACGAGATCAGCGCCGCGCTGGACGCCGCCGGACCGTCGCCCGCCGCCCCGCCGACGAGCACGGCGGAGACGCTGGCCTACGTTCGGGCGCTGATGACGAAGGCGGGCGTTGCGCCACGCTTCTACGACCTGCCGTCGGCCTCGCGCGCGATGCGGATCGCAGAGCCGGCCGCGGGCGGGGCGACGTACGAGCCGTCGGTGCCGGACGGCTTCCCGGTCCGCGAGACTCCCGGCCCCGGGCCGGCGCCCGGACCGGCGGCGCCGGCGATGCCGGCCCCCGGGCCGCTGGTGATGGTCCCCGCCCCGCGCTCCACGGCCGGCGACCGGAGCACCTGGGAGCGCGTCTCGATCAGCGCGGACGTGGAGCTCCACGTCCGTCGCCCGCTGGACCGCCGCGCCAACAAGCTCGTCGAGCGACTCGTGCGGATCGCGCGCGAGCTGTTCGACGAGGACACCTGATCCGGGCACCCCGCCCGATCCGCACCCGAGACCCGCCCCATCCGGGCCTCTCCACCAGCATCCGAAGAGGAGGCCCGCCATGACCACCAACCCCAACGACCGGATCGAGCTCCCGCTCGTGGACCCCGCGCTGCGCGTCCGCACGGACCGCCGCTACATCCGCGCCCACGGCCGCAGCGAGCGGTTCCTGCTCGTGGACGTCGTCGCGCCCACCGTCGCCCCGGACCCCAGCCGCCGGCGCCCGCCCGTCAACCTCGCCTTCGTGCTGGACCGCTCGGGCTCGATGGGCGGCCAGAACAAGCTCGGCCTGGCCAAGCAGGCCGTGCTCGAGGCCATCCATCGCCTGGAGTCGCCGGACCGGTTCGCCGCCGTCGTCTACGACAACGAGGTGGACGTCGTCGTGGGCAGCGTCCTCGCCTCGCCGGAGGCGCGGCAGCTCGCGAAGGACCGCCTCCGGACGGTCGACGCGCGGGGGAGCACGGACCTCCACGGCGGCTGGCTCACCGGCTGCGACCAGGTCGCCGGCAGCCTCGGGGCCGAGGGCGTCAACCGCGTCCTGCTCCTGACCGACGGCCTCGCCAACGTCGGGGTCACGGATCGCGACGAGCTCATCCGGCGGGCCTACGACCTGCGGCGCCGGGGGGTCACGACCAGCACGTTCGGGGTCGGCACGGACTTCGACGAGGCCCTGCTGCAGGGCATGGCGGATTCCGGCGGCGGCCACTTCTACTTCATCGGCGACGTGGTCCAGATGCGGGACCACATCACGAGCGAGGTGGGGGAGACCCTCGAGGTCGTCGCCCGCGAGGTGGTCCTGGAGCTCGTCCTGCCCGAGACCGTCCGTGTCGAGGCGCTGTCTCCGTTCCGCGTCGAGCAGCGCGGTGGCCGGGTCCACGTGTTCCTGGGCGACATGGTGTCGGGCCAGGTGCTGTCGATCGTGCTCCGGCTCACCTTCGACTTCGGCGAGGCGGGACGGGAGATCGGGACGCTCGTCCGGGTCGCGGATCGGGACGGGGCGTTCGATCGGGCGCGGCCCGCGCTGGAGCCGGTCACGGCCGCCTGGGCGTACGCGGACCACGCCGTGAACGACACCCAGCCCCGGGACCGCGACGTGGACCGCGTGGTCGCCAGGCTGTTCGCCGAGCGCGCCAAGCAGGAGGCCGTGCGGCTCAACCGCGAGGGCCGGTATGACGAGGCCGGCAAGGCGCTCGAGGGCGTGCGGCACCGCGTCGCGGCCTACGCGGGCTCCGACCCGGAGCTCCGGGCGATCGTGTCGGAGCTCGTCGCCGACGCGCCGGTGTACGCCGCCGCGATGCCGGAGATGGACCGCAAGGCGCGCCACTACGCGTCGAGCAACCTTGCCCGCATGCGCACGGTGGACGGCCGGTCGATCAAGCGCGGCTGAGCGAAACACGCCAACCGTTGGACCGCGGCGCGGGCCAGCGGCCGGGCCGCCGCCGGTCCACGGTGCCGCCGCAAGCGTCAACCTCGGCACGGGCTCGACGGTGGGTCTGCGCGGCCGCCGCGCCGGGCCGGCCTGCTCACGGCGGGGCGACCCGGGGGGCCGTCAGCCTCTTGCCGTCGACGCCGGTGCCCGACAGTCTCGGAGGCTCAGCGGGAGGCGATGATGCGCGGCCCGTACACCTGCCGCCTGGACCGCGCCGAGCCACTGGCGAGACCGACCTGCAATCGCGTCCCCGTGGAGGGATGCAGGATGCTCGGCAATCGCCTGGCCGGCCGCGTGGGGGCAATGCTGCTGGCCATCGGTCTCCTCTGTGCGTGCGGTGCCCGCGCGACTCCATCGCCCGCGACCCCGCCGCCCACGGCCGACGCCGACGAGGCCCTCATGGCCGATGTGAACGCCGTGTGGGGCGGTCCCTACGACGCGGCCAGGGTCGCGACACTCTATGCGCCCAACGCGACGTTCTACGACATGCTCCTCGGCAAGACATTCAAGGGTCTCGAGGCGATCCAGGCGAAGGTCGAGGCGAACGCGTCCGCAAACGCCAAGTGCACGCAGACCTCGGCCTCGATCCGGCAGGACAACTTCGTCGCCGTCTTCCATCGGTTCAGTACCGGCGGGGCCACGTATCCGGTCCTCGCGGTCTTTGAGCTGAAGGACGGCAAGGTCATCAACCAGTGGGCGTATCCGGCACCCTGAACGCGGATCGGCAGGGAGGCGACCGGCCCGACGCGACAGGTCAGCGTCCAGTCCCATGTCCGCCGTCATGAGGATGGCAGTTCACTCACAGGCTCCAACCCAGCGCGGCCATCGACAGTCCCCGGAGCCCGCGCGCGCTGCCCGCGCCGTGCCGGCTGGATGCGCCTCCCGATGAAGATCCCATCCTCGCGCCTGCTGGGCAGGCAGGATCGCGAAGATGAGGCCCGACCTCGCGGTTTCTGCCTGCCCAGTGAGCCGAATCGAACGGACCTCCATCGCAACGCCTGCTGGGCAGGCAAGCGCTGCCCGGACCCCTGGCGGCGCCAACCGCTGGACCGCGGTGCGGGCCCAACCGCGGGACCGCGGTGCAGGGCTCGGCGCACGGCCCGGCGCAGGCTCCGCTG
>CAYJOH010000064.1:1757-9182 GCA_964371685.1 uncultured Anaerolineaceae bacterium | reverse complement strand
ACCCGCGCAACTACGGCAAGGTCAGCTTCCCGACCGCGGCCAAGTCCACCGACCTCCGCCCGTACACGAAGGGCACCCTCGTCCGCGAGGAGGAGGAGCTGGAGGACGACCTCGAGGACGATATCGAGGACGAGGAGATCGAGAACCTCGAGCGCGTCCTGCCGCCCGAGGAGACGACGGACGAGGCGTTCGTCGAGGAGACCGACGAGCTCGAGGAGCCGTAGAGCCCCGGGAGCCGTCAGGCCTCGAGACGTCCCAGGGCTCGAGGCGCCAAGGGCTTGAGCACGCGCAGGTGCCTCGAGGCGCTGCGCGCCGCTCCTGACGCTGCGCGCCGCGCCACGACCCCGTAGCGCCTGCTGCCCAGCGACCCAACGAGCGCGTGGCGGGACGGATCGGTCGCCAGGCGCGGCGTTCGATGCACCGCGGGCCCCCCGAGTGCATCAGACCTGGCGCCTCGCGGTCGAATCGTCGCATCGTGCACTCGTTGGGTCGCCAGGCGACCGACAGCGGCAACGAGCCGGGAGGCAGGCGACCGGCAGGCGACCGACAGGGGCAACGAGCCGGGAGGCAGGCGGGCACTGGCCGTTCGGCGGCGCCGTCTGCGACAATCCGGCGATGGCCGGCCGAGCCCTGCTCCTGCGTGCCGAACCGGGGTTCAGCCTCCCCGCGTTCGAGCGCTTCGCGCCACCGCCTCCGCCCGCGCTGGTCGCCGCCCGCCTGGAGGCGTCCTCGGGCCCCGGCGACATCGTGCTGGACCTGTTCGGCCGGGGCGGCTGGGTCGCGCGCTCCGCGATCGACCACCAGCGCAAGGCCGTCAGCCTCGAGACGACGCCCCTCGACCGGCTGCTGGCCGAGATCGTCCTCCGGCCGCCGGACCTGCGCCACCTCGACGCCGCGGTCCAGGCCCTGGGGGCGAGCGCCCGCCGCGAGTCCAGCCTCAAGGCCTCCATCTCGGACCGGTTCGCCAGCCGCTGCGCGACGTGCGACCGTCCGGTGACCCTGGACGAGGTCACCTGGGCCGTGGAGGCCACCGACGACGATGGCCGCCCGATCGGACCGCGACCGGTCCGCAAGCACTACCGGTGCACGGTGTGCCGTGACCAGCTGGGTGGCGGCGAGCAGCGGCAGGCGCCGCTGGACGCGCAGGACCTCACCCGGCTCGACGATCCGGACGCCGCCGAGGCCAGGCTGCTCCTGCTGGACCGGTTCCCGGTACTCGAAGGCGGCGAGAACCTGCCGGACGAGCTCCTCGACCTCCACACGCCGCGACAGCTGGTCGCGCTGGCCGCCATCCTCGAGCGCGTCGAGGACGACCTGCGCGCGGCGCCGATCGCCGCCGCCCTCCGGCTCGCGATGCTCCACGCGGTGGGACCCGCCAGCCGCCTGGCCACCTCGCCCGGCCGGGTTGCCCCGCTGCGGATCGTCGCCGGCCACGTCAGGCCCCCGTCCGGCGCCCACTACCGCGAGCGCAACCCGTGGCTGGCATTCGAGGACGGCGTCCGGCTGGTGCGCGGGTTCGTCCAGCGCCTCGAGAGCGGCGCCTGGGGACCGGTCCCGGCCCGGCTCGGCGAGGACCTGCGCAGCCTCGCGGACGACGCCGCCACCGCCGTGCTCAAGCTGTCGGGGTCGGCGGCGTTCGGGGCGCTGCAGCTGGAGGCCGAGCACCTCCAGGGCTCATCGCTCCGGCCCCGGGTGCGGCTCGTCCTGGGTTCCTTGCCCCTGCGGCCGGCCGCCGAGCGCCTGGCCTGGGCCTACCACGCCACCGCCTGGGTGCTGGGACGCGAGGCGGCCGCGATGCTGCCCCTCGAGCCGCTGTTCGGCCCGGCCGTCCGGCCGTCGTGGGGCTGGCAGGCGGCGACGCTCACCCGCTCGCTGCGGGGCGTCGAGCCGGTCCTCGCCCGCAACGGCCGGGTCGTGTTCCTGCTGGAGGGCGACGGACCGGAGGCGCTCGTCGCCACGGTGCTGGGCGGGGTGACGGCGGGGTACCGCCTGGTCGCGGCCCGCCTCCCCGAGGCCGGCCGGAACGAGGGCGGCGTCGTCGAGCTGGCGCCACCCGGGTCGGGCGCGGTCCCGGGCGGTCCGCGGACGCGAGCGAACGTCGCGCTGACGCCGCTCGCCGGCGGTGCCGGCGACCCGGACGTGATCCGGCCCGACCGCCTGTTCGCGCCGGCGGAGCGGGTGCCCAACGCCCCGTTCTCCGCCCCGGACGCGGCGCGGGCGGTCGTCGAGGCCACGATCGAGGTGCTGCGGCTGCGCGGCGAGCCCGTCGCGTTCGACGGGCTCCTGGGCGAGATCCTCGTCGGGCTGGACCGGGCCGGCCACCTCCGGCGCCTCGTCCGGCCACCTGCCGCTGAGGGGCAGGCGGGGCCGCCCGATGCCCAGCCCCCGGGCGGCGCGGGCGCGTCGGCGGCGCCTGTCGCGGCGCCGGCCGCCGATCACGTGGATCGCCTCCTCGCGCTCGTCCGCGACGCCCTGGCGGGCGCGGAGGGCCGCCGGCTGGTCCGCCTCGACGAGGACCGCTGGTGGCTGGGCGACCGGACGGACCGCGACAACGCCGCTGTGCCGCTGGCCGACCGGGTCGAATGGGCGGTCTACAGCCTGCTGTCCACCGCCGGCCCGCTGTCCGAGACGCAGTTCCTGGAGCGCATCGCGGGGCTGTTCACCGGCCCCGACCTGCCCGACGAGCCCCTCGTCCGGGCCTGCCTGGACAGCTACCGAAGCCTCGCGAGCACGCCCGACCACCTGTTCACGACCGACGATCTCGTCAAGCGCAGCCAGGAGCACGGCGACCTGATCGCGCGCCTCGTGGACCTCGGGCACCGGCTCGGCTTCGCCTGCTGGATCGGCGGCCGCCAGCAGACCCGGCGCATCCACGGCGTCCCGCTGTCGGATCGCCTCGACGACCGCGAGCTGGCCGGGCCGCCGTACCTCGGACGGATCCGCGCCGAGGACCTCGAGGAGGTGGACGTCATCTGGTACGTCCGCGGCCGGGCGGCCTTCCTGTGGGAGATCGAGTGGACCGCGATGCTGGGCGACACCGTGCTCCGCCGCCACGCCCGGATCCCGCAGGACGACCGCCTGGTCCGGTTCCTGGTCGTGCTGCCTGAGCGCGCCGAGCTCGTCCGCCACAAGCTGGAGCGGTCGCCGCTGCTGCGCGCCGAGCTGGAGACCGGGGCCTGGCACCTGCTCAAGGCCAACCACCTGCGGGACTGGTCGGGGCGGGAGCACGTCGAGCTGGCCGATCTCGAGCCGCTGCTGGGGCTCGATCCGGCCGTCGAGCGGACCGGCGACCAGCTGTCCCTGTTCACCGGCTGAGGTCCGTCCCGCCCGGCGTCCGGTCGGGCCGCCGCGCGGTACGCTACCGGCATCGATCGATCCGCCCTCGGCCTGCCGGCGGGCGTCACACCACCCTGTCAGGGGGACCGAACCCGTGACCGAACCCGCCCGCCCGCCGTCCGCGATCGACGAGATCGCCGCCCGCTTCTGGGAGGACTACCTCCGGCTGTCGCCGACCACCGCGACGATGTACGGGGACACCCGCTACGACGACCGGCTCGAGGACCCGTCGGCCGAGGGCCGGGCCGCGGCGCGGGCCCTCGCGGAGCGCGTCGGTCGCGAGGCGGGCGCCGTGTCACCGGACGGGCTGCCGGTCGAGGACCGGATCACCCGCGACATGCTGCTGGTCCTGTCCGGGATCGCGATCGAGGAGGACGACCTCGCCTTCCACGAGCTGCGGGCGGTGGACCAGATCTCCGGTCCCCAGACGCTGCTCGCCCAGGTCGCGCAGTTCCAGCCCGGCGACACCCCGGAACGCCTCGAGAAGCTGCTCGCCCGGATCGCCGCCTACGGGCCGTACATCGACGCCCACATCCAGATCCTCGAGGAGGGGCGCGCCTCCGGGCGGACCGCGGCGCGCATCGTCGCCGAGCGGACGATCCAGCAGCTGGAGCGCCTGCTGGCGGTCCCGCTCGAGCAGGCGATCGTGGCCGCGATGGCGAAGGTCGCCTCCGAGGCGGACCGCGAGCGCGTCCGCGAGCTCGTGCGCGACGTCGTGTACCCGGCCGACCGGCGCTACCTCGAGGCGATCCGCGGCGAGTACTTCGCCGCCACGCGCGAGGCCCCCGGGCTCCACTCCGCGCCGGGCGGAACGGAGCTCTACCGCCACGCGATCCGCGCCTGGACCACGCTGGACATGGACCCCCGCGACGTCCACCAGGTGGGCATGGACGAGCTGGCGATGCTCACGGAGGAGCGGCTGGCGATCACCCGCGCCGAGGGCTTCGGTGACGACATCCACGGGTACCGGCGCTCGCTCGCCCAGGACCCCGCGAACCAGGCCGGCACCCAGCAGGAGCTGGTGGCCCGCGCCACCGAGGACATCGAGCGCGCGGCCGCGGTGGCGCCCACGGTGTTCGGGCGGCTGCCCCGCGCCGGCTGCGAGGTGCGCCCGGTGGAGGAGTTCAAGGAGAAGGACGCGCCGTTCGCGTACTACTTCCCGCCCACCCTCGACGGCTCGCGGCCCGGGATCTACTACGTCAACACCTACGACCTGCCGAGCCGGACGTACTCGAAGCTTGCCTCGACCACGTTCCACGAGGCCATCCCCGGCCACCACTTCCAGATCAGCCTCGAGATGGAGCACCCCAGCCTCAACGTATTCCGCCGCCTGGGCGCGCGGATGGTGGGTGGCGCGTACGTGGAGGGCTGGGGCCTGTACAGCGAGCGGCTGGCCGACGAGCTGGGCCTGTACCGCAACGCGGCGGAGCGGTTCGGCATGCTCGATGCCCAGGCCTGGCGCGCGTCGCGGCTGATCGTGGACTCCGGGATGCACGGCCTGGGCTGGAGCCGGCAGCGGTCGATCGACTGGCTGCTCGAGACGGGGCTGTCCGAGACGGACGCCGTGATCGAGACGGACCGCTACATCGTGTGGCCCGGCCAGGCGCTGACGTACATGACCGGGATGCGCGAGATCCGGCGGCTGCGGCGCGAGTTGGAGGCACGCGACGGCGCCGCCTTCGACCTCAAGTCGTTCCACGACGAGCTGCTGGGTCACGGCTCGCTGCCGCTGGCCACGCTGGCCCGCGAGCTGCCCAGCTGGGTGCCCACCCCGGCCTGACGGGGTCCACGACTCGCGAGGCGCCGGCGGACCGGCCCGCGAGTGCCGCTCCCGGGGCGCCGGCGCCCCCGGCTCGGCCCGCCTCACGGGATCCGCTTGCCCGTTGGCGACCGGAGGCGCACGATTCGGCGCCAACGCGCCCCCGACCCCGCAGCGCCCCGAACCCGGAGGTCAGCCCATGTCCCAGCCCACTCGCCGACCTGTGCGCGGGCGGCTCCCGCGTGCCGTCGCATTGCTCGCCGCGGCCCTCGTCGCCGCGGGCGCCGCGCCGGTCGCGGCGGCCAACCCCAGCGGCTTCGACACCGCCACGGCCGCCCTGCTCAAGCCCGGCGCGGACGCGCCCGCCGGCGTGGTCATCGACCCGCTGATCACCGTGGGCGACACGCTCAACGACGGCTTCGTGTTCGACTCCATCCCGGACGGCATCGCGTTCACCGTGCGCGGCAACGGCCGGGCGGACCTGTACGTCAACCACGAGACGTCGTTGGTGCCGTTCCCCGGCAACCTCACGGACTTCTCCAGCAGCCACGTGGACCGCCTGATGCTCAACCAGCACGGCGGGATCCTGCGCGGCTTCGACGCCATCCCGAGCGAGGCGAACTTCCAGCGCTTCTGCTCCAGCTTCCTGGCCGGCGCCGCGGAGGGCTTCGACCGACCGATCCTGTTCGCCAACGAGGAAGCCACGGACATCGTCAACCGGCAGGGCCTCGCCTGGCCGGCGGACCCGGCGTTCGGCTCGCAGCCGGAGCAGGCCGGTGTGGTGGTCGCCCTCGACGTGCAGTCGGGCGAGTACCGGGCCCTGTACGGCATGGGCCGTCACAACCACGAGAACAGCCTGGCCGTGCCCGGCTTCGACGAGCTCGTCGTGCTCTCGGGCGACGACACGTTCAGCGCCCCGTCGTCGCAGCTGTACGCCTACATCGCGGATGACACCGACGCCGTGTGGGACGACGACGGCAGCCTGTACGCGTTCGTCTCCGACGACCCGCTGGCCAACGACTACGGCGACATCACCGGCGGCGAGTCCGTGAGCGGCACGTTCGTCGAGGTGCCCCGGGCAGTCGCGACCGGCGACCAGGCCGGCCTCGAGACCTGGTCCAACGACCACAACGCGTTCCAGTTCATCCGGGTCGAGGACCTCGCCTACGACCGCGGCGACTCAAACGTCGTGTACTTCGCGGACACCGGCGAGCCGCGTGCCAGCACGGCGACCTCGGCGGGCGCCGGCCGGCTGACCCGTGCCGGCTCCTCGTTCCGTGGCCCGTTCATGAACGGCCGGATCTGGAAGATGGTGCTCGACCCGGAGGATCCGCGCGTCGTCACGGAGCTGTCGATCCTGATCGACGCTGACCTGGGCGGCTACGGCAACCCGCTCGCGATGCACCAGCCGGACAACATCGAAACGACCGCGAACGCCGTGTACGTCCAGGAGGACCCGGGCGGCCACAACCAGTTCCCGCTCGCCGATCCGTCCGGGGTGGGAGCCCGCGTGTGGCGGTACGACCTCGCCACCGGCGCCCTCGACGCCGTGTTCGAGGTTGACCAGGCGCTCGACGAGAGCGCCGGCGACGTGGACCTCACGCCGGCCGCCAACCGCGGCGCCTGGGAGTCGAGCGGCATCATCGACGCCTCCGCCATCTGGGGCGAGGGCTGGTTCCTGCTCGACGTGCAGGCCGGCTCGTACATCCTGGAGTCCACCCCGGGGCAGCTCGGCGACCGGGATGTCGTGTTCGAGCGCGAGGGGGGCCAGCTGCTCCGGGTGTACCTGCCCGGCGGCTGAGCCGGGCCCCGGATCGCCCGGGGCAGGCCCCGCCACCGCCACCGAGGCCGGCTTCCCCCGGGAGCCGGCCTCAGCTGTCGAAGCCGATGCCCAGGGCGTCGAGCGCGCGCAGGAGCAGCGAGCGCCGGCCCTCGTGCTCGTCCGCGCGAATGACCTCGCGCCGGAGCAGCTCCACCGCGGGCGTGCGGACGGGCTCGGGCGGGATGGGAAACGGAGCCGAGCGGACGAACCGCAGGTCCAGCAGCGGCGAGTCCGGGCGCAGCAGCCGGTCCCGCAGGATGCCGGCCGCCCAGCGGGTCGACCCGACGCCCAGGCCGGTGTAGCCCAGCGCGTAGTGCACCCGCCCGCCCATCGTCTCGCCGAACGTGACGGTGAACCGGGTGGTGGTGTCGATCGCGCCCGCCCAGCGGTGCTCGAACCGGATCCCGTCCAGCTGTGGAAACGCCTCGACGAACTGGCGGGCCAGCAGGTCGTAGGTGGCCGGGGGGCGCGGGGGGGCCGGGGGGGCGCGGGGGGGGGGGGGGGGGGG
>CAYJOH010000064.1:0-1747 GCA_964371685.1 uncultured Anaerolineaceae bacterium | reverse complement strand
CTGCTCGTGCGCGGGCACGACCCGGTTGCCGGGGTGGTAGATCGCGTCGTAGCCGCCCCACAGGATCCGGTGGTCGGCCGTCTGGCGGAAGTAGTGGAACTGGTTGGCGGCGTCGGACATGCCCTCGCGCCCGCGCCAGCCGATCGCCTCGCGCCGGGCCGGGGTCAGCGGCTCCGTGACCAGCACGTAGTCGTACACCGGCACGAACAGGGGCACGAGGCGCCGGAGCCAGCCGCTGTACGCGGAGGTCGCGACGATCACGTGGGCGGCGTCCACGGTGGCCCCGCCGTCCACGATCACCCGGACGCCGCCGGCGCGCCGGCGCAGGCCCCGGACCCGGCTCCGCTCGGCGATCACGGCGCCGCGCCGCTCGGCTGCCGCCGCCAGCCCCCACGCGAGCTTCGCCGGGTTGAGCATGACGCACCGGTCCGGCCCGGCGCGTACCCCGGCCAGCCAGCGTGGGGAGTGGACCAGGGCCCGGATCTCGTCGCGGTCCAGGAACGTCACCTCGTGCCCGTGCCGGGCCGCCAGCTCCGCGTGCTCGCGCAGCCCGTCGACCTGCCAGGGCGCGACCGCCACGTCCAGCGTGCCGGTCTCCTCGAGCTCGCACTCGATCCCTTCGGCCCGCACGAATGCGACCAGCTCGGCGAGGTTGGCCACTCCCTCGCGCTCAAGCACGTCCACCTCGTCGGGGAAGTGGAGCAGCGCGTTGGCCAGGCCGTGCGTCAGCGACGCCGCGCAGAACCCGCCGTTGCGTCCGCTGGCCCCCCAGCCCACCCGGTCCGCCTCGAGCACGACCACCCGCAGCGCAGGATCCGCCTCGAGCAGGCGGATCGCCGTCCACAACCCGGTGAACCCAGCCCCGACAATCGCCACGTCCGCGCGCGATGCCCCGCCCGGCGGCGGACGCAGGGGGCCGGGATCGCCGGTCGTGTACCAGAAGCTGCCGCCCGCGGGGGCGCTCGTCGGGGGGTCGGCGGGAGACCGGCCGGCACGTCGCATCATGACGCCAATGTACGCGGATCGCCATCGGATCCGCGCCCCAGGATGCGGGATTCGTGGATGACGCCCCAATCACGGACGATATTCGCGTTGACGACGCCGGGGAGCGTGTGGCACGATCCGGGTACCCGTTCCACTCACCGCAACACCCGTCCCGGGATGCGCGCCATCCCGGTGGGCCGTCGCGGGACCCCGCCTGCCGCCGCCGGATGCGTCGGCCGCCCGTCCGTCAGACGGGCCGCGGGTTCGCAGCATGGAGGCATCATGACCGCCGACCCCACAGCACCGTCGACGCCCAAGCTCAACCGCGGCCGGCAGCTGGAGATGTACCACCGGGCGATGAAGACGCTGCCGGGCGGTGCCGACTCCAACTTCCGCTCCTGGGGCGAGGACACGGTGTACGTGGACCGCGGCAAGGGCGGCCTCGTGTGGGACCTGGACGGCAACGAGTACGTGGACCTGCGCATGGGCTACGGCCCGGTCATCCTCGGCCACGGGGACGATCGCGTGGACGACTACGTGAACGAGCGGATGCGCCGGGGCGTCAGCTTCTCGCTCACCAGCGAGGACGAGGTCCGCGCGATGGAGCTCCTGTGCGAGCTCACCGGTTGGGTGGAGATGGCCCGGATGACCGTGTCCGGGACCGAGGCCACGATGCACGCGATGCGCGTCGCCCGGGCCTACACCGGTCGCACCAAGATCGTGAAGTTCGAGGGCCAGTACCACGGCGTCCACGACTACGCGC
>CAYJOH010000063.1:8796-9224 GCA_964371685.1 uncultured Anaerolineaceae bacterium | reverse complement strand
GGATCGAGATGTCGAACGTGCCGCCGCCGAGGTCGTAGACGGCGATCTTCTCGTCGTGCTTCTTGTCCAGGCCGTACGCCAGCGCCGAGGCCGTGGGCTCGTTGATGATCCGCTTGACCTCGAGGCCCGCGATCCGACCGGCGTCCTTGGTCGCCTGGCGCTGGGTGTCGTCGAAGTACGCGGGGACAGTGATGACCGCCTCGGTGACCTTCTCGCCCAGGTATGCCTCGGCATCCGCCTTGAGCTTCTGGAGGACCATCGCGCTGATCTCGGGCGGCGTGAAATGCCGGTCGTTGGCGACCACCCGGATGCCGTCCGACTTGGGGTCCTTCTCGACGGTGTAGGACACCAGCGCCTTGGACTTCTGCACCTCCGGGTCGTCCCAGCGACGGCCCATGAAGCGCTTGATCGAGTACACCGTGTTGGTC
>CAYJOH010000063.1:0-8786 GCA_964371685.1 uncultured Anaerolineaceae bacterium | reverse complement strand
CGCCTCGGTGACCTTCTCACCCAGGTACGCCTCGGCGTCTGCCTTGAGCTTCTGGAGCACCATCGCGCTGATCTCGGGCGGCGTGTAGTGACCGTCGCCGGCGACCACCCGGATCCCGTCGGACTTGGGGTCCTTCTCGATGGTATAGGGCACGAGGGGCTTGGAGCGCTGGACCTCCGGGTCGTCCCAGCGGCGGCCCATGAAGCGCTTGATCGAGTAGACGGTGTTGGTCGGGTTGGTGACCGCCTGGCGCTTGGCCAGCTGGCCCACGACTCGCTCGCCGGTCTTGGCGAAACCGACGACCGACGGGACGGTGCGGTTGCCCTCGGACGAGGGGATGACGGTGGGCTCGCCGCCCTCCATGACGGCGACGGCGCTGTTCGTCGTCCCGAGGTCGATGCCGATGATCTTGCCCATTGCGGTTGGTCTCCTGGAAGGTCGAGGGTTCGGGTTCGGTGGTGATCAGTTCATGGGGCCGGCGGCCGTGGCGTCGTCGCCGGCGGCCGCGACCGCGACCAGCGCCGGCCGGACGAGCCGGTCGCGGAGCCGGTAGCCGCGCCGGATCTCGTCCACGATCTCGCCCTCCGCGCGGCCGGTGCCGGGGACGCTGACGATCGCCTCGTGGACGCGGGGGTCGAACGGCGTGCCGGGCGCGGCCTCGACCGGGGTCACGCCCTCGCTCTCGAGCAGCAGGCGCAGCTTGCGGTCGATGGCGGTGATTCCCTCGGCCCAGGCGTTCTCGGCGAGCTCCGCCGGGCGGCTCTCGATGGCGCGGTCGAAGTCGTCAGCGAGGGCCAGCACCTTGCGGATCAGGTCCTCGCCGGCGAGGCCGAGGTCGCGCTCGCGCTCCTCCGCGGTGCGGCGGCGGAAGTTGCTGAACTCGGCGCGCTCGCGCTGCAGGGCCCCGAGGTACTCGTCCACCTTGGCGAGCGCCTCGTCGCGCTCTGTGCGCAGGGTCTCGACCTGGGCGGTGAGGGTGGCCGGCGAGGCGTCGAGCGCGTCGATGCGCTCCTGGGCGCGGGTCTTGCGGGTCATGGCTCTCCGGTCAGGCGTAGAGGTGGTCGATGAGCTCGTTCATGAGCCCCGACACGAAGCGGACGGTGCCGATGGCCTGCGGGTACGCCATGCGCGTGGGCCCCAGCACGCCGACCACGCCGATCGCGCGGTCCGGCTTGCCGTAGGAGGCCAGCACCAGCGAGACCTCGGCCATGTCCTCGGCCGGGTTCTCGTGACCGATGTACACGCGGACGCGACCGGACCCGGCGACGCCCTCGATCAGCTCGGCGAGGTAGATCCGGTTCTCGAGCGCCGCGAACACCCGGCGCAGCTTCTCGCTGTGGGCGAACTCCGGGGCGGCCATCACGTTGAGCAGGCCGTCGCTGAACAGCTCCTCGATCGCCGCCCCGTCGAACTCCTGGAGGGCGCGCACCACGCGCTCCCCCACCCGGCGGTGCAGGGTGAGGGCGGGGTCGTCCGCGTCGAGGGTGTCGATCGCGCGCTCGGCCTCGCGGGCGGTCAGGTCGTCGAGCAGCTCGTTGAGCCGGTTCGCGATGGACGTCAGGGCGGCCTGGTCCGCCGGCTCGTCCAGCGTGACCAGGACCTGCTTGAGCGAGCCCTCGCGCAGGACCAGGATCAGGCTGGTCAGCCGGTCGCTGATCGCGACCAGGTCCAGGCGGCGCAGGTGGGCGGCGCGGGGCTTGGCGGGCGTGGCCAGCCCGGCGGCGCGGGTCACCGAGGCGAGCGTCGTGGCCGCCAGCCGGAACCAGTGTTCGCTGGCGTACTCCACCTGGCCGAACTGGTGGCGGATCATCAGCTGCTCCACCGGCGGCAGCGGCACGCTGTCCACGATGGACTCGACGTAGTACCGGTAGCCCTGCTCGGTGGGCACGCGCCCCGCGGAGGTGTGCGGGTGCGTGAGCAGACCGGCCGCCTCGAGCTCGGCGAGCACCGCGCGGACCGTGGCGGTGGACACGCCCAGCCGGTAGCGCTCGACGAGGGCGTGACTGCCGACCGGCGCCGCGGTGGTGACGTATTCCTCGATGACAGCCCGAAGGATCGCCTGGGAGCGAAGGTCCAGGGGGCCGCTGGAGCGACGCACGCGACGCGCCATGGAGCCTCTCCTGCGTTGGTTAGCACTCGCACCGTGAGAGTGCTAACTCGGATGTGGACAGTCTACCCGGCGGCCGTTCGGGGTGTCAACGCGCCTGCGGTGGGGGTTACCTCCGGGCGATTGCGCCTGACCGTTTCGGCTGCCTATCGTGGCCACGAGCCGGGTGGTGCGCCAAGGCACATGCCGAGGGCCATCCCGGGGCACCGGCTCGCGAACAACCAGACGTGATCGAGGTCCCCGACCCCCGCCGATGTCGGCACACGAAGCACTCAGCCGTCGTCTCCGGCGACCCACCGGAGGTGCGCCGGCGCCCACCACCGGTGGCCGGACGGCCGGGGCCGCCCGGCTGCGGGCGGCGTCCGGCGCTCGACCCGGTCTGCGCCTGCCGCCCGTGCGGCTCCTCGCCGCGGTCGCCATCGTCGCCGCGCTGCTGCTGGGTGCCACCTACTCCGTCGTCAAGGGCCAGGCCGACGCCGTGTACGCGGCCAGCCGCGAGGAGCTGGCGACGATCGGCCGGCTGCGGGTCCTTCAGGTCACGGCCTGGCGTGACGAGCGGGCGGCCGACACCCGGGCGACCGCCGGCTCTCCGGTGTTCGGTGACGCCGTCGAGACGTGGCTCCGGGATCCGCAAGACGGCGCGCTCGGAGGACGGGTCGCAGACGCCCTGCGGCAGGTCGCGGACGCCTACCGATACGAGAACCTCGTGCTCGTCGATCTCGATGGACGGGTCCTCGCCTCGGCGCGCCCGGAGCATGCGCTCGTCGGGTCGGCCACGCTGGCCCTGATCGCGACCGCGGCGACCACGGGCAGCGCGCCCGTGTTCGACCAGCTGATCGTGGATGCCGCGCAGGCCCACGTGCACATCGACGCCGCCGCGACGGTCGCGGGCGAGGACGGAGCCCCGATCGCGGTGCTCATCCTGCGCTCGGATCCCGCGGCGACGCTCTACCCGGGGCTGCTGGACTGGCCGTCCGTGAGCCCCTCCGGGGAGAGCCTGCTGGTCAGCCGGGACGGCGACCGGGTCGTCTACCTCTCGACGCCGCGCCTGGCCGCCGGCGCGCAGCCCGGGAGCATCGACCTTGGGCGTGGAGACGTCCCGGCGGCCCAGGCGGTGAGCGGCCGCGTGGGCACGTCCGAAGGCACCGACTACCGGGGCGTGAGCGTGCTGGCCGACCTGCGTCCCGTGCCCGGCACCGAGTGGTTCCTGGTGAGCAAGGTGGACGCGGCCGAGATCGCCGCGCAGGCCGGCATCCGCGGCGGTGTCGTCCTGCTGCTCGCCGTCCTCGCGGTCCTGCTGGCCGCGGGCGTCGCCGGGCTCCTGTTGCTCGCCCGCGAGCGGGCGATCGTCCACCAGCTGTACGAGGCCGAGCGCGACCGGGCGGCGGCGGCGATGCACTTCGATCGCCTGTTCGCGCTCGCCCGCGACGCGTTCCTGCTGGTCGGCCCGACGGGCCAGATCGTGGAGGTGAACGAGGCGGCGGTGGCGATGTACGGCTACCCCCGCGACGCGATGCTGGGGATGATGGTCCGCGAGCTGCGTGCCCCGGAGAGCCGGGCGACGGCTGAGCGCGACCTGGCGGCCTCGCTGCGCCCCGAGGGCGTCCTGTACGAGACCCTCCAGCAGCGGCGCGACGGGACCACGTTCCCGGTTGAGGTCAGCTCGCGGGCCCTCGAGATCGACGGCCAGGTCTATCGCCAGAGCATCGTCCGCGACATCTCTGAGCGGCGGGCCGCGGCCTCCGCGCTCGAGGAACAGGTGGGCGAGCTCCGGCGCTGGAACGCGGCGGCCCTGGGTCGCGAGGCGCGGGTCCTCGGGCTCAAGCAGGAGGTCAACGAGCTGCTCGCACGCCTCGGGCTGTCAGCGCGCTACGGCGCGTCCCACCCCGGCGCCCACGAACCCGGTGATGGCTGACGTCGCGTTCCTGCCCCTGGTCCACAACGCGGCCCTGCTGCTCGGCATGGCCGTCGTCTACGACGTCGCGACCACCCGCTGGACCATCCGGCGCGGGAGGCTCGGCCAGCTGCTGATCGGCGTCCTGCTGGGCACGATCGGCATCGTGATCATGCGCACGCCCTGGGTGCTCACCCCGGGGATCGTGTTCGACACGCGGTCGGTCCTGCTGGCCGTGGCCGGCCTGGTCTTCGGACCCGTCCCGACGCTGGTGGCCATGGTGATGACGGCAGCGCTGCGCCTGTCAGACGGTGGCGCGGCCGCGGGGGTCGGCGTCGCGGTAATCGTCGCGTCCGGGCTGATCGGGATCGGCTGGCGACGGTTCCGTCGGGGCGCCGTGGAGGACATCCGGATCGGTGAGCTGTACCTGCTCGGCATCGCCGTCCACGTCGTGATGCTGGCGCTCATGGTGACCCTGCCCGCGGGCACCGCGGTCCGGGTCCTGGAGGCCATCGGGCTGCCCGTGATCGTGATCTACCCCGTCGCGACGGCCCTGCTCGGGGCGCTCATGGCCAGCCGTCTGAAGCGCGAGCGGACCGCGACCGCGCTGGCGGCGAGCGAGGAGCGGCTGCGCCTCGCGCTGTCCGCGGCCGATCAGGGGCTGTTCGACCTGGACCTGCGGACCGGCGCGACGGTCGTCAACGACGAGTACGCGATCATGCTGGGCCACGACCCGGCCGCGTTCCACGAGACCAACGCGGACTGGCTGGACCGGCTCCACCCCGACGACCGGGAACGCGTCGAGGGTGCGTTCCGGGACTACGTCGCCGGCCGCCGGCCCGAGTATCGGGTCGAGTTCCGCCAGCGGACGGGCTCCGGGGGCTGGACGTGGATCCTGTCGATGGGCGAGATCGTCGAGCGGGATGCCCGGGGCACCCCCGTCCGGATGCTCGGCACCCGCACCGACATCACGGCGCGCCGCGAGGCGGAGGAGCAGGCCCGCGAGGCCGAGGCGTCGATGGCCCGCCTGCTGGACGAGGCCGCCTCCACGCGCCGCGCCCTGCTGAGCATGATCGAGGACCTCAGGTCGTCGGACCGGGAGCTGCGCGAGACCGCGGAGCGCTACCAGGCACTCGTGCGGTACGCCCCCGACGCGATCTTCGTGAACCGCGACGATCGAGTGGTCCTGGTCAACGAGGCGTGCCTGGCCCTGTTCGGCGCGACGGACGAGTCCGAGCTCCTGGGCAGGCGGACGGACGACCTGTTCCACTCCGACGACCACGGCGTCGGCCGAGAACGGGTGCATCGCCTGCGGAACCTGCGCGAGGCGGTGCCGGCGCGAGAGGCCCGGATCGTCCGGGTCGACGGCTCGGTCGTGGACGTGGAGACGTCAGCCTCGCCGTTCGAGGACCAGGGGAGCGTGTCCATCCACGTCATCCTGCGCGACATCACGGAGCGCAAGCGCGCCCAGGTGGCCCTCCGCGAGCTGGCCGATGACCTCGAGCTCCGGGTCCGGGACCGCACGGCCGAGCTGGAGGAGGCGAACCGGGAGCTCGAGGCCTTCGCGTACTCCGTGTCGCACGACCTCCGAGCGCCGCTGCGGGCCGTGTCCGGGTTCTCGGACATCCTCGCCCGCCGCCACGCTGGCGGGCTCGACGACGACGGCCGCCACTTCCTGGACAACATCATCGCGGCCAGCAAGCACATGGGCGAGCTGATCGACGACCTGCTGGCCTACTCGCGGCTGGGCCGGGGTGCGCTGCGGCGAGTCCCGGTGCCGCTGGAGCCGGTCGTCGACCGACTGTGCCGGACGTTCGAGAACCAGCTCACCGAGCCCGGCGCCCGCCTGGACGTCGCCCGGCCGCTGGCGACGCCGGTGGGCGACCAGACGCTCGTCGAGCAGGTGCTGCTCAACTTCGTCTCCAACGCGCTCACGTACCGCCGCGACGGGGTCCCGCCGCAGATCCGCGTCGACGCGACGCAGCGCGACGGGACGGTCGTCCTGAGCGTGGCGGACAACGGGATCGGCATCCCGACCGAGTACCAGGAGCGGATCTTCGACGTCTTCGCGCGGCTCCACACGGAGGAGGAGTACTCGGGCACGGGCATCGGCCTCGCCATCGCCCGCAAGGCGGCGCGGCTCATGGACGGGGAGATCACCGTGGCGTCGACGCCCGGGGAGGGCAGCACCTTCAGCCTGCACCTGCCCGCCGCCGCGGCCGACGACGGCGAGAGTGACGACGACGAGGGTGCCCTGCGGCGACCGCCTCCGGGTTAGGGCACGATGTCGCGGCTCACGGCCCAGTGCCGTGCGGGCGACGGCCGCCCGAACAGGTACCCCTGGCCGAGCTCGGCGCCCAGCTCCGCGAGCGTGTCCGCCTCGGCGCGGGTCTCGATCCCCTCCGCGACCAGGCGGCAGCCCGCGGTCTGGGCGAAGTGCCGCATGCCCACGACAAGGGCCTGGCGGCCGGTGTCGTGGTTGATCCCGCGGACCAGCCCGATGTCGAGCTTCACGAAGTCGGGCCGCAGGTCGACGATGTGGGCGAAGTTGGCCGCGCCGGCCCCCGCGTCGTCCACGGCCAGCCGGATGTCCGCGCCGAGCGCCCGGATCGCTGCCCGGAGCGCCCCGTAGTCGGCGACCGTCTCGTGCTCGGTCACCTCCACGACGATGGGGCGACCAGCCGCCGCGAGGCGCTCAGACAGGCCCGGCTCGTCCTGGAGCAGGCGGGGCGAGACGTTGAGGCTCAGCCACCCGCCAGGTGGCAGCGCCCCGGCCCCGTCGATCGCAGCGGCCAGCGTCGCGAGCTCGAGCGCCGGGCCGAGGCCCACCGACCACGCGTCGGCGAACGCGACGTTGGGGCGGGAACCGTCGTCGAAGCGGGTCAGCGCCTCGAAGCCCACCACGCCGGAGCTCTGGAGGTCGATGATCGGCTGGAACACCGGATGGAACGCCCCATGTTCGATGACGGCCTGGATCCGCCCCCGCAGGCGGCCGCTCGACATCCGCTCGGCGAGCGTGGGGCCCAGGACCACGCCCGTGAGGTCGGCGAGCTCCGCGAGTGCCGGCAGCGTGTTCGTCAGGCGCAGCACGCCGTCCGGCATCGCTGAGAACGCCGCCAGCATGCCGACCAGGTCGCCGCCGTGGCGGATCGGCACCTCGGCGAGCGCGGTCGTCCCGAGCTCGGAGTGGAGGGCGCGGTACGGGTGCGAGGGCGGTCCCTGCACCCAGGCCTCGACCCACGGCCCCTCGAGCGCGCGCGCGTGCAGGTGGCGGCTGCGCGCGAGCGCGAGGGGCCGCTGCGGCTGGGCCGTGCCGTCGGCCGTCACGAACGCCACGGGCATGGCTCGCCGCTCGTGGTCGAAGCGCACGATCGCGACCGCGGCGATGTCCGACAGGCTGACCACCTGGCGGCAGATGGCCTCGGCCGTCTCGTCCACCGCCCGGCCGGCCGGCAGCCGCGCCAGCGTGTCGGCGATCAGGGCGCGCTCCCGGGCATGGCGGCTGGCCGCCTCCTCGAGCTCGCGCTCGCGCGTGACGTCGTGCTTGACCGCGACGTAGCTGACCGTCGCGCCCTCCGGGCCACGGATCGGCGAGATGTGCGCCCGCTCGTGGTACACGCTGCCGTCCTTGCGCCGGTTGGTGAACTCGGCCACCCAGGCCTCGCCAGAGGTGAGCGCGCTCCACATCGCCTGGTAGAAGGATCGCGAGTGGGTGCCGCTCTGGAGGATGCGCGGGTTCTGGCCGATGACCTCGTCGCGCCGGTATCCGGAGGCCCGCTCGAAGGCGGGGTTCACGTACTGGATCCGAGCGTCGATGTCGGTGATCACGACGGCCTCGTGCGCCTGCTCGATCGCGGTGGCCAGGCGCTCGCGTTCGAGCTCCAGGCGCCGGTGCTCGGTGACGTCGCGCGACACGCTGATGACGCCGCTGACCGCGCCGCTGTCGTCGACCATCGTGCTGGTGCTCACGTCGATCCACAGCTCGCGTCCGTCCTTGTGGCGCATCAGGCGCGGGCGCGCCATGCCGTGGGGGGCACCGCCCGACGCGGCCGCGGCCGCGAGCGCTGGCCCGTGCTCCGCGGACGCCCAGGTCATCGGCCTTCCCACCATCTCGGCCGCCGTGTAGCCGAAGACCGCCGTGGCCCCCTCGTTCCAGTACCGGATCACGTCCCCGGCGTCGGTGACGACGACCGCGTCCCGGACGCTGGCCAGGATGGACGCCTGGAAGGCGAGCTGGTCCACGGCCCGGCGGCGCTCGACGCGGAGCCGGGACGCCTCCAGGGTGCGGCGGACGGCCGGCCCCAGCCTCGCGAGCCGGTCCTTGAGCACGTAGTCGTCGGCGCCCCGGTGGAGCGCGTCGATCGCGACCTCCTCGCCGACGCTCCCGGACACGATGATGAACGGGAGGTCGGGGTCGTACGCCCGGACGATCTCGAGGGCCCCGAGGCCGCCGAACCGCGGCAGGCTCCAGTCGGACAGGACGAGGTCCGGCCGGACGGCGAGGGCCTCGGTCAGCGCCTCGCCGGTCTCGACCCGCCGCCAGTCTGGCTCGAGCCCCTCCTCCTGGAGGCGGAGGACCATCAGCTCGGCGTCGATCGGCCGATCCTCGACGATGACGACGTCGATGCGGCGCGGCTCCTCGGCACGGCGAGCCGCGTCGGGCGAGCCCTGTGCCATCGATCCCTCCCGCGGCACGGACGAACGTGCCGCCGCTGCACCCCGCGTGTGGACGCCACGTGGCGCTGGCTGCAGCCTACCGGGCCGGGTGGCCCAAGGCAACGGCCG
>CAYJOH010000062.1:0-9233 GCA_964371685.1 uncultured Anaerolineaceae bacterium | reverse complement strand
GCGAGCCACGGCACGCCGGCCCGCTCCGCCTCCTCGGCGGCACGTTCGAAGTGCTGTCCGTTCCACGCCTCGCCGGCCAGCACGGCGGCCACAGCCGCGCCCAGCCGCGCCGCCGCGACCGGCAGCGGCCCCGCATCGGCGGCGTCCGCGGAGTCCGCGGCGGTGATCAGCAGGCGTCGCGCCGCCACGACCTCACCCGCCGCCAGCGCGAGCAGCCCGCGGGCGACGGGCGCCGCAGGGTCCACGACCCGCGCGAGGTCGCGCACGGCCGCCGCCGGCTCGCGCACGAGGCCCGAGCGCAGCACCCCCGAGGCGTCCGGCGGCGGGATCGCGGCCGGGTCCATCCAGGCCGTGAGGGCCAGGCGCTCATGGCGCGGGGCGTCGGCGGCCCGGCCGGCCCCGAACACCGCCTCCGCGCGGACATACGCGTCGATCGCCGTCGGCCACCGCCCGTCGTTGCGCGCCCGCCGCGCGGCGGCCAGCGCGACCCAGGGATCGTGGCGCTCGATCGCCGGCGGCACGGCATCGACCCACGAGCCGCCGCCGGCGGCGAGCCGCTCGCCCTGGCCGCCCAGCAGGCGCCGAACGGCTTCCCAATCCTCCGCCCGGCAGTACGCGCGGAGGGCCTCGGGCAAGGCCCCCTCTGCCTCCAGCAGCGCGCCCGCCCGCGCGTGCCGCTCGCGGGCACCGGTCTCGCCGATCTCCTCGACCAGCATCCGGTCCAGGTGGCCGCGCAGGACCTCGTGATAGCGGTAGGCGTCGTCGGAGTCCTCGACCGGGACGGTGAACACGCCGCGCCGCGCCAGCTCGTCGAGGAGGGCGCCGCTGCCGGACGCGCCCCGCAGCCGGTCGCACAGCCGCCCGGACAGCCGCCCCAGGACGCACGTGTCCACGAGGAACCGGCGCAGCTCCTCCGGCAGCCCGAACATCACGTTCTGGGCCAGGTACTCGCGGAGCAGCCGCCCGCTGCCGCCGGTCACGCCCAGGACCCGCCGGCGCTCCTCCACCGACCGGCCCCGCGTCGCGAGGTGGAACAGCTGGAGCCCCGCGGCCCAGCCCTCGATCCGCCGGGCCAGCGTGGCGAGGTCCGCGGGCGGCACCGGGTCGTGGTAGACGTCGCGGAACAGCTGCTCCACCTCCCAGGCCCGGAAGCGGAGGTCGTCCGTGCCCAGCTCGAGGAGCTCGCCCGACACCCGGAGCCGGGGCAGGTTGAACGACGGCGGCACGCGGCCGGCGACGACGATGGCGAGCCATGGCGGCGCGTAGTCCACGAACCGGCCGAGGGCCGCCTCGGCCGCCGTTCCCTCGAGGGCGTGTCCGTCGTCGATGACCAGCAGCGCAGCCGGGACCGGGCCGGCCTCGAGGGCCCGAGCGGCGTCCTGCACCGTCGTCCAGCCGCCCGGCAGGCCCGGCAGCGCACCCAGGAGCGCGGCCTCGAGGTGGCGGACGAGCGAGCCCTCGTCGGCGTCCCAGGTCTCCGCCCGGTACCAGCCCACCGGGACGCCCGACGCGGCCGCGAACCGGGCCACGAGCGTGGTCTTGCCCGAGCCGGCGGGCGCGATGACCAGCGTCAGGCGGTGACGCCACGCCGCCTCGAGGCGGCTCTCGAGGCGCTCGCGCGGGAGCGCCTCGGCCACTGGGACGCGGATCTTGGCGGGCACGACCGCGGGCACGCCCTCGTGTCCGGGACCTCGGCCCGTCCGACCTCCGTGGCGCCCTTCGGGCAATGCAACCCTCCGCCGTCTGTCCTCGTCCCCCATGGGCGCAGGCTCCGCCTATGGTGGCACCGCGACCCCGGCGGGTCTACCCCGTCGCGCCCCCCGAGAACGAAAGTACCTGGCCCCCGCCTCGCGTCGCGGGCGTCCGTCAGCGGTCCGGCCACCACCAGTCGGGGTGGCCGTTCCGGGCACCGTCGACGCCGATGTCGCCGATCTCCTCGCCCGTCGCGACGTCGATCGCCACCAGCCTCCCGTCGTCGTCGGCCCGGGCGACCACGATGACCCGGCCGTCCGGCGACCAGGCGAGGTCGTTCTCGTTCGCCTTGGTCGACGTCAGCCGGCGCATCTCGGAGCCGTCGAGGCGGGCGACCCACAGGTCCTTCTGCGCCTTCGCATCATCTCGCCGGGTGAACCCGAGCCACTCGCCGTCGGGCGAGAACATCGGGTCGTCGTAGTAGCCGGGACCCAGCTCCACGGCGCGCTCGGTGCTGCCGTCCGCGTTCATCAGGTACAGCGTGCCGTCGCCCCGGCGCGTGGAGGCGAACACGATCGTCGAGCCGTCGGGCGAGAAGGCGGGGTCCCAGTCGTCGCCGCCATTGGTGACCAGCACGTCGAGGTCCGCCTCGTTGTCGCCGGCCGGGCGCGCGACGATGTTGAGGCTGCTGAACGGGTTGCGGTCGGTGGCGAACACGATCCGGCTGCCGTCCGGCGACCAGGTCGGGTTGCGGTCGCGGTCGTGGTGGGTGAAGTCCGGGGGCTCGAACCGCTCGCCGTCGGCGCGCACCATCCGGAGCCCTTCGGGCGCGCGGTACACCACGGCCGAGCCGTCCGGGGCCCAGGCGGGCTCGGTCTGGCTGCCCGGCCCCTTGACCAGCCGCCGCAGGCTGTCGTCGGCCGGGTTCCAGACCCACAGGTCGGCGTTCCCGTCCTTGACCGCCGCGAACACCAGGAGGCCGCTCAGCGAGTCCAGCGTGGGCGGCACGGACGGCGGCGCCTCGGTCGGTGGCTCGCTCGGTGGCGCGGTCGGCGGCTCGCCGGACGCGGGCACCACGGGATCACTCGCGGGCGCGTCGGGCGACGTCGTGACCGCCACCGGCGCCGATTCCGTCACGCCCGAGCTCGGCGTGGGCGTGCCACGGGGCAGCAGGACGAACAGGCCAACCGCACCGAGGAGCGCGACCGCCGCCACGCCCCCGAGGATCGCCACGGGCGGTCCGGACCGGACGCGAGGCGGCTCGGCGGACACCTGGGTCGTGGCGGCGACCGTGGCGGGGACGAGCTCCGCGGCGCACCGCCGGCAGTAGACCCGCGTCGCCTCGTTGGCCAGGCCGCAGGACGGGCACACGAGCTGACCGGGACCGGCCGGCAGGCCGGCATCTGCGACCGGCGCGTACCGCTCGGTCGGCGCGGCGTCCGGCGACGGCGGCAGCGGCGCGGGCTGACCGGCCCCGGGCAGTCCGGTGACGGCCGTCGTGTCATCCGGCTCGACGGGCTCGCCGTTCCATTCCAGGAACGCCCCGCACGAGCCGCAGAACCCCGCCCCCTGCTCGTTCTCCGTCCCGCACACCTTGCAGACGATCACGCGCGCCCTCCATCCCGCTGGCCTGTCCGGGTCGCACAGTCTAGCGACCCGTCGCAATCGTCCCTGCGGGCGCGACGATCGTCGACGCAGAGGGCGGCCGGTTGCGTAGACTGCGCCGGATGAGCGCGATCTCCACCCTCTCGCCCGCCGAGCTCACCGTCGATCCCGGCGGCCGGGCCGTGACCACCCTCCGGGTCCGCAACACGGGTTCGATCGTCGACCGCTTCGACGTCGATGTCGTCGGCCCCACGGCGGGCTGGGTGACCGTGGAGCCGGCGTCGCTGTCGCTGTTCCCCGGTGCCGAGGGCGCGGTCGTGATCACGTTCGCCCCACCCCGGGCCAGCCAGCCGCGGGCGGGGGTCCACCCCTTCGGCGTGCGCGTGCGGCCGGCCGCCAACCCGGCCGGCTCCGCGGTCGAGGAGGGTCGCGTCACGGTCAGGCCGTTCCCGGACGTCGCCGCCGAGATCGTGCCCCAGACATCGCGCGGCAGCCGCACCGGCCGCCACGAGGTCCTCGTGGACAACCGCGGCAATGCGCCCGTGGACGTGGCCGTCAGCGCCACGGACCCGGATCGCCGGCTGACGCTCGGCGTTCGCCCGCCGCGGGCGATCGTGGCCCCGGAGGCACGGGTGGCGTTCCACGTCTCGGTCGCCGTGGACGACCCGTTCCCGTTCGGGCCGAACCGCCCACGGCCATTCGCGGTGAGCGTGGAGCCCGGGCGCCAGACGCCGATCCAGCTCCGCGCCACGCTCAACCAGCGCGCGATGCTGCCGAGCTGGATCCCGCCCGTCGCCGGAATCGGCATCGTCGCGCTCGTCCTCGGGGCCGGCGCATTCCTCGGCAAGCTCGGGCCGTTCGCCCCGGAGGCGACCGCCACCCCGCCCCCGTCGCTGGCCGTGGCCAGCCCGACCCCGGAGCCCAGCGCCTCGGCCTCTGCCGAGCCCGCCAGCGCCTCGCCATCGGCCAGCGCGGAGGCGAGCCCGGGCGTCACCCCGCCCCCCAGCCCGACCGCGCCGCTCGCCCGGATCCAGTTCCTGGACTTCGAGCTGGAGGACACCGGCAACCGGCGCGAGGGCATCTCCAGGAACCGGATGAACCCCAGGTTCACGTTCACCACCGACGGCCCGGGCGACGTCACGTTCCTGCTCAACCGGGTGAGCGGCGATGACGGCAACGGCCTCCGGCTGTGCCTCGGACCGGTCGACCGCGACCCGACCTGCGAGATCCTCACCTCCCCCGGCCCGCTGACCGTGCCCAACGACGCCGCCGGCAGCGTGACCTGGGAGGCGAGCGTCCGCCCGCCCAGCGACAACATCGCGCCGTTCGCGGACGTCACGTTCGAGTTCCACGCCCTGCGCCCCGTGCTCACCTGGGCCGACAACGCGGAGTTCTTCGGCGACCCGGTCAACCCGTCCCCTGGCTACTACGGGTTCGCCGCCCTCGTGTCCTCCCGGGAGGCGAAGCTGCTGGGCGTCAACCTCGTGTTCGCCGAGCAGGTCGCGGGCTTCAGCTGGTCCGTCCGCGACGCCGCGCAGCCGGCGCAGCCGCTGACCCCGGTCGACCCCGTGTTCGAGTGGGCCCTGCCGGTGTTCCCGATGACCCCGCCCGGCATCTACGAGTTCCGATTCGTGGGCACGTTCACGTTCACCGGCGGCCCGATCGATTACACCGCCACCTTCAGCTGGTAGGCGGCCGGCGCCGGCGGAGCGCGGCCGGGGCTACTTGTCGCGCTCGGCGGCCCCGGTGAGGGTGGCCTGCGCGGCGGCGAGCCGGGCGACCGGGACGCGGAACGGCGAGCAGGACACGTAGTCGAGGCCGATCGCCTCGCACTTGAAGATCGAGTCCGGGTCCCCGCCGTGCTCGCCGCAGATCCCGAGCTCGAGGTCCGGGCGCGCGGCGCGGCCCTTGTCCACGGCGATCTTCATCAGCCCGGCGACGGCGTCGTCCAGGGTCTGGAACGGGTTGGTCGGCAGGATGCCGTCCTCGACGTACTTGAGCAGGAAGCCGCCCTCGGCGTCGTCGCGGCTGTAGCCGAACGTCATCTGGGTGAGGTCGTTGGTGCCGAAGCTGAAGAACGCGGCCTCGCGCGCGATCTCGTCGGCGGTCAGGGCGCCGCGCGGGATCTCGATCATCGTGCCGAACTTGTAGTCCAGCGACACACCCGCCGCCTCGGCGATCTTGTCCGCCTCGGCCTCGAGCAGCCCGCGGGTCACCTTGAGCTCGTTCACGTGGCCGACCAGCGGGATCATGATCTTGGCGATCGGGTTGCCGCCGGCCTTCTTGACCGCGATCTGGGCGTTGAGGATGGCCCGGGTCTGGATCTTCACGAAGTCCGGGATCATGATGCCGAGCCGGCAGCCACGGAGGCCGAGCATCGGGTTCTGCTCATGCATCGACTTGATGGTCGCGAGCAGGACCTGGTCCTCCTCGGACGCCCCGCCGCTCATCTCCGCGCGGGTCACCTTGACCAGCTGCTCCTCGAGGTTGGGCAGGAACTCGTGGAGCGGCGGGTCGATCAGGCGCACCACGACCGGCAGGCCGTCCATGGCGCGGAAGATCCCCTCGAAGTCGCCCTGCTGGAGCCGCTCCAGCTTGGCCATCGCGGCGTCGAAGGTGGCGATGACCTCGGCCTCGTCGGCCGTGAGCTGGTCGCCGGCCGACGCCTTGGCCTTGGCGCGGGTGGCCACGGCGGCGACGAGGATCGCGCCGCGGACGATGTCCAGGCGCTCGCCCTCGCGGAACATGTGCTCGGTGCGGCACAGCCCGATGCCCTGGGCGCCGTAGCCGCGGGCCTGGGCGGCCTCCTCGGGCTTGTCGGCGTTGGTCCAGATCTCCATGCGCCGGATCTCGTCCGCCCAGTGGAGGATCTGCTGGAGCTCCGGCTGGTCCTCGAACCGCGCGGCGACCGTGGGCAGCGCGCCGAGGAATACCTCGCCGGTCGAGCCGTCCACGCTGATCCAGTCGCCCTCGGCGAAGTTGACGTTGGACAGGTTGCTGTGCGCTGCGGCCCGGCCGTAGTCCACGATCAGCTCCGCGCAGCCGGCGACGCACGGCTTGCCGATCTGGCGCGCGACCACCGCGGCGTGCGACGTGGCGCCACCGCGGGCGGTGAGGATGCCCTCGGCCACGGCCATGCCGTGGAAGTCGTCGGGGGACGTCTCGATCCGCACGAGGATGACCTTCTCGCCCCGGGCGACCCACTCGACCGCGGCGTCCGCGCTGAACACGGCCCGCCCGACGGCGGCGCCGGGCGAGGCGTTGAGGCCCTTGGCCAGGCGGTCCGCGCCCTGGCGGGCCCCGGGGTCGAACTGCGCGCGGAGGAGCTGGTCCACCTGCGCCGGCTCGATCCGGGAGACCGCCTCCTCCTTCGTGATCAGGCCCTCGGCCACCATGTCCACGGCGATCTTCACGGCCGCAGCCGCGGTCCGCTTCGCGTCACGGGTCTGGAGCATGTACAGGCGGCCGCGCTCGATCGTGAACTCGAGGTCCTGGACGTTGCGGTAGTGCTGCTCGAGCTGCGTGCCGATGCGCTGGAACTCGTCGAAGACCGCCGGCATGTCCTCGGCCATGTGCGCGATCTTGGGGGCGGTTCGGACGCCCGCGACGACGTCCTCGCCCTGGGCGTTGACGAGGTACTCGCCGTACAGCACCTTCTCGCCCGTGTTGGGGTCGCGGGTGAACGCGACGCCCGTGCCGGAGTCGTCGCCCATGTTGCCGAACACCATGGTCACGACGTTGACGGCCGTGCCCAGGTCGTGGGCGATCTTCTGGCTGTTGCGGTAGTCCACCGCGCGCTTGCCGAACCAGCTGGCGAACACGGCCTTGATGGCCAGGTCCAGCTGCTCGTTGGGGTCGGTCGGGAAGTCGCGGCCGGTGTCCTCGCGCACCACGCGCTGGTACTCCGCGACGAGGGCCTTGAGGTCCTCGACCGTGAGGTCCGTGTCCTTGGCGTCCGGCCCGTGGGCCGCCTTGCGGGCCTCGAGCGGATGCTCGAAGCGGGCACCGTCCACGTCCATCACGATCCGCCCGAACATCGCGATGAACCGGCGGTAGGCGTCCCAGCCGAAGCGCTCGTTGCCGGTCAGGGCGATCAGGCCCTGGAGCGTCGCCTCGTTGAGGCCCAGGTTGAGGACCGTGTCCATCATGCCGGGCATCGAGAACTTGGCGCCCGAGCGGACCGACACGAGGAGCGGGTTGGCCGGGTCGCCGAAGCCCTTGCCCGACCGCGCCTCGACCTCCTTCATCGCGCCCAGCACGTCATCCCACAGCCCCTCGGGGAGCTGCTTGCCGTTGGCGAAGTAGTCGTTGCACGCCTCGGTGGTGATCGTGAACCCGGGCGGCGTCGGCAGGCCGGCCAGCGTCATCTCGGCAAGGCCCGCGCCCTTGCCGCCGAGCAGGTCCTTCATCCTGCCGTGGCCTTCGGCGGTGCCGCCTCCCCAGGCGTAGATGTAGCGCTTGGTGGCGACGTGCGGACGCTCGGTGGTCTGGGCAGGGCTGGCCATCGTGCAGGGGCTCCTTGACTCGAGAACGGCGGGCGGCCGTGGGGACGCGGCCCGCGAGGCACCTCTTGGGAAACGTGGCGATTGTACGCCGACACCCGCGCTGGCCCGGGTTGCGCGCGGGTTGCGAGCCCGGTCCGACCCGCCCGACGAACAGGGCCAGGTGCCCCACGACGACGGGCCGTTGGTGCCTTGGCACGCTCGGAATACCCGATCGCGCGGCCGCCAGCGACTACACTCTGGGTGGCCGCCGGACCCGCTGACGCGGCCGCCGCGAACCTGCAGGAGCCCATCACGTGAGCCACCACCACGAGGACCCGCGCGTCATCGAGGCCGATGCCGAGCCGTACAACGCGACGCTCGTCCGGCGCGAGGACCTGACCCATGACCTCGCCTACTTCTGGGTCAAGTTCGACGGCGAGGCCACGCCGTTCGAGCCCGGGCAGTACATGACCACCGGCGTGGTGACCGACGGCAAGATGCTCCAGCGGCCGTACTCCGTGGCGTCCGCGCCCTCGGTGGCGAACAGCGAGGGGTACGAGCTGTTCGTGCGCCACGTGCCGGTGATCCGGTTCACGACCGCGCTGTGGCGGCTGCCGGTGGGGCACCGGATGCGGATGATCGGGCCCAAGGGCAAGTTCATGCTCGAGCCCGACGACGACCGGACCCACCTGTACGTGTCCACCGGGACCGGCATCGCGCCGTTCATCTCGATGATCCGCGAGACGATGGCCCAGGGCCGTCCGCGCCGGACCGTGCTGCTCAACGGCTGCTCGTTCTCGGACGAGCTGGGCTACCGGCGCGAGCTGGAGGCGTGGGAGCAGGACCCGGCCTACCGGCTGCGCTACGTGCCCACGATCTCCCGGCCCGCGGACCCGCGCAACGCCGGCTGGGCGGGACACGTGGGACGCGCCGAGCAGGTGATCATGGACGTCTGCCGCGAGCACGGGCTGCGCCCCGACCGGACCGTCGTCTACATCTGCGGCAACCCGGACATGATCCTCAACGTGGAGCGGGCGCTGATGGACCGCGGCTTCCCCGAGTTCCACGTGAAGAAGGAGCTCTACTGGCCGAAGGGCAAGGCCCCGGCGGTCGCCCCGGCCGGCTGAGCGCCGCGCGCCTCGCGCGGGCCGGGCGTCCGCGCGCTGCGCCCGCCCGGGCGCGGCCCACCCGCGCGGGCGCGCGCCG
Organism: uncultured Anaerolineaceae bacterium; assembly: GCA_964371685.1. Taxonomy (GTDB): domain Bacteria; phylum Chloroflexota; class Limnocylindria; order Limnocylindrales; family CSP1-4; genus CAIXZV01. The sequence goes on along the minus strand of CAYJOH010000062.1, from coordinate 246 downwards.
GCCGTGCGTCCCACGCACGCCGACGACGCCTGGGCACGGAATCCGTGCGCCGCACGCACGGGCGGCGCCGATGCGGCCGAGGACGCGGACGAGGGCAAGGACGATGACGCCGCGCCGCGCGGCGGACCACCGCGCGAACGACCGGCCCGGACTACGATGGCCCCGTGCCGACACACCGTCACGGCCGTGTCCCCCCGTGCGCCCCGGTCGGCCCGCCCCGCAGGTGACCTTCGGACCGCCGCTCGG
>CAYJOH010000061.1:0-9236 GCA_964371685.1 uncultured Anaerolineaceae bacterium | reverse complement strand
CCTCGACCGTGAGCGGGAAGTAGATCGTGGGCGGATGGTAGCCCTTGTCGATCAGCCGCTTCGCGATGTCCAGCGTCCGGACGCCCGTCCGGTGCTTGATGTCCGCGGCCGAGGCCACGAACTCGTGCTTGCACGCCCGCTCGAACGGCACCTGGTAGGTCCCGGCCAGGCGGTGCTTGAGGTAGTTGGCGGCAAGGACCGCGTCGTCCGAGACCTCGCGCAGGCCGGCCGCGCCATGTGCGCGGATGTACGCGTACGCGCGCACGAGGACGCCGCTGCTGCCGGTGAACGAGCGCATCCGGCCGATCGAGCTCGGCCGCTCCCCCGGCCGCTCCAGCCGGAACGAGCCGTCCTCCGCGCGGAGCACGCGCGGCGCCGGCAGGAACGGCACCAGGCGGGCGCCGACGCCGACCGGACCGGCTCCCGGGCCGCCGCCGCCGTGGGGCGTGCTGAACGTCTTGTGGGTGTTGAAGTGCATGACGTCGAACCCGGCCTCGCCCGGCTTGAACCGGCCGAGGATGGCGTTGAGGTTTGCCCCGTCCATGTAGGCCAGGGCCCCCGCGGCGTGGGTCGCCTCGAGCAGCTCGCCGATCCGTCGCTCGAACAGGCCGAGCGTGGACGGGTTGGTGATCATGATCGCGGCCGTCCGCGGTCCGAGGGCGGCCCGGAAGGCCTCCACGTCCACCCCGCCGTCCGGGGCGGAGGGGATCGTGATCGTGCGGAAGCCGGCCATGGTCGCGGTCGCCGGGTTGGTGCCGTGCGAGGAGTCCGGGACCAGGACCTCGGACCGCTCGGTGTCGCCGCGTGACCGGTGGTAGGCGCGGACCATCAGGATCCCGGTCAGCTCGCCGTGGGCACCGGCGGCCGGCTGGAGCGTGACGGCATCCATGCCGCTGATCTCCGCCAGCAGCTCCTCCAGCTCGAACAGCAGCTGGAGCGTGCCCTGGGCGACCGCGTCGGGCGCCAACGGGTGCAGCCCGGCGAATCCCGGCAGCCGGGCCGCCCACTCGTTGAGCTTGGGGTTGTACTTCATCGTGCACGAGCCGAGCGGGTAGAAGCCCGTGTCGATCGCGTAGTTGAGCTGGCTCAGGTTGACGTAATGGCGCACGACGTCGGGCTCGGCGAGCTCCGGCAGCGCCGCCGGGGTCGCCCGCCGGTGGCTCGCCGGGATGCGCGCCAGGGCGTCCTTGGGCGGGTGCGGGATCTTGCCCCCGCCGCGCCCCGGCCGGCTGCGCTCGAAGATCGTGGGCTGGAGGCGATCGCCGACGACGGTCATCGCACACCTCCCGTCGCCGCCGCGCCGGCGAGCTCCAGGCGGAGCGCGCTGGCGAAGCGGTCGATGTCGGCGGCCGTCGTGACCTCGGTGGCGCACACCAGCAGGCCGTCGGCGAGCGACGGCTCGTCGGGCAGCAGCGCGGCCGTGGGGATGCCCGCCAGGACGCCGCGGTCCAGCAGCCGGGCGTGCAGCGCCGGCGCGTCAGGCACGCGGACGACGAACTCGTTGAGGTACGGGCCGTCGTGGGCCCGTGGGGCGCCCGCGGCGGCGAGCGCCGCCTCCAGCTCCGCGGCACGGGCGGCGCCCAGCGCCGCCACGTCGCGCAGCCCGTGGGGCCCGATCGTGGCCACGTAGATGCTGGCGGCCAGCGCCAGCAGCGCCTGGTTGGTGCAGATGTTGCTGGCGGCCTTCTCGCGCCGGATGTCCTGCTCGCGGGCGCGGAGCGTCATCACGAACGCCCGCCGCCCGTCGAGGTCCGCCGTGAGGCCGACCAGCCGGCCCGGGATCTGGCGCACCAGCGCGTCCGTGCAGGCCACGATGCCGAGGTACGGCCCGCCGTACGAGAGCGGGATGCCCAGCGGCTGGCCCTCGCCCGCCGCGATGTCCGCGCCGTACTCGCCGGGTGGCGCCAGGACGGCCAGCGACACGGGCTCGATGACGCTCACGAACAGCGCCCCGGCCGCGTGCGCGAGCCGCCCGACCTCGGGCATGTGCTCGAGCAGGCCCAGGACGTTGGGCTGGGCGACCACCACGCCGGCCACGGGGCGGTCCGGGTCGGCGAGCATCCGCTCCAGGGCGGCGAGGTCGGTGGTGCCGGCGAGCGGGCCGTCCGCGACCAGCGGGATCTCGTCGGCCACGAGACCGGCGCCCTCGGCGTACGTCTCGAGAGTCTGGCGATAGTGCGGGTGCACGCCGCGCGAGACGAGGACGCGCTCCCGCCGCGTGGCGCGGCAGGTCATCAGCGCCGCCTCGGCCGTCGCCGCGCCACCGTCGTAGTGGGACGCGGACACGACGTCGAGGGCAGTCAGCTCCGCGAGCAGCGACTGGTACTCGTAGATGCTCTGGAGCGTGCCCTGGCTGACCTCGGGCTGGTAGGGCGTGTAGGCGGTGTACCACTCGCCGCGGAGGAGCATCTGGTCCACGGTGGCCGGGGTCCAGTGGCGGTACGCGCCGGCGCCCAGGAAGCTCGCCAGGTCCACGCGGTTGCGGGCGGCCAGGGCCGCGAGCCGGGCACTGAGCTCCAGCTCGGGCTCGGGCTCGTCCAGCCGCAGGGGGCTCGCGCGGAGGGGTCCCGGGATGTCGTCGAACAGGGCGTCGACGGAGGGGATGCCGATCGCCTCGAGCATCCGCGCTCGATCGTCGGCCGCATGCGGGCCGTAGGGCATCGGTCAGCCCTCGGCGATCAGCTGCTCATAGGCCACGGGGTCGAGCAGCTGGTCCAGCTGCGCGGCGTCGGTCAGCCGCAGCTTCACCATCCAGCCGCCGCCGTAGGGGTCGCTGTTCACCAGCTCCGGCTGGCCGGCGAGGGCGTCGTTGGTGCCGCTGACCTCGCCTGAGACCGGGGCGAACAGGTCGCTCACGGCCTTCACGGACTCCACGACGCCGAACGTCGCGAACTGGTCGAGGGTGCGGCCGGCGTCGGGCAGCTCGACGAACACGATGTCGCCCAGCTGGTCGGCGGCGTACTGCGTGATGCCGACGGTCGCCTCGTCGCCGTCGACGCGGACCCACTCGTGCTCCTTGGTGTAGCGCAGGTCGCCGGGGACCATCAGGCTGGTTCCTCCTGGGTATGGTCGCGGCTTCGCGGCCGCGGTCTGGCGCGGGGACGCTGGTGCGGTGGTGCGTATCCGGTTCGAGGGTCGAGCTCCGGGCTGGTCAGGACGGGCGCTTGTAGAACGGCAGCGGCACGACCTCCGCGGCGACGCGCGCCCCGCGGATCTCGACGGCCAGCATCGTACCGGGTTCGGCATCCGCGGCGGCGACGTACGCCATCGCGATCGCGACGCCGCGGGTCGGCGACATCGTGCCCGAGGTCACCGTGCCGGTGGGTCCGTCGGCGTTGAGGACGGGGTAGCCGTGCCGGGCGATCCCGCGCTCCCGGAGCACGAGGCCCACCAGGCGCCGGGCAACGCCCTCTCGCTCGACCTTCTCGAGCGCCGCGCGGCCCACGAAGTCGCCGGGCTTGGCGAGCTTCACGACGCGGCCGAGCCCGGCCTCGTAGGGGTTGGTGTCGCGGCCCAGCTCGTTGCCGTAGAGCGGCATGCCGGCCTCGAGCCGAAGGGTGTCGCGGGCGCCCAGGCCCACCGGGATCAGCCCGTGCGCCCGGCCCGCCTCCATCAGGGCGTCCCACGTCTCCCCGGCGCGGTCCACGTCCACGAACAGCTCGAACCCGTCCTCGCCCGTGTAGCCGGTCCGGGCCACGTGGGCCGGGATCCCGGCGACCTCCCCGTCGGCGATCGCGTAGTACCGGATCGAGGACAGGTCGAGGCCCGTCAACGGGGCGAGGATGTCCACGGCACGCGGTCCCTGGACGGCGACCAGCCCGGTCGCGAGCGAGCGGTCGTCGAGCACCGCGTGGAAGCCGACCAGGCGCTCCGCGAGGGCGTCCGAGACGGTCCGGGCGTTGGACGCGTTGGCGACCACCATGAACCGGTCGTCGGCGAGCCGGTACACGATCAGGTCGTCCAGGATGCCGCCGTCGGGCGCGCAGATCATCGAGTAGTGGGCCTTCCCGACGGCGAGCGACGGCGGGTCCGTGACGAGCGCGCCGGCGAGCGCCGCCCCGGCCTCCGGGCCCTCGACGACCAGCTCGCCCATGTGCGAGAGGTCGAACAGGCCGGCGGCCGAGCGCACGGCCCGGTGCTCCTCGAGGATCCCGGCGTACTGGATCGGCATCTGCCAGCCGGCAAACTCCACGATCTTCGCGCCCAGCGCCCGGTGGCGGTCGAGCAGCGGCGTGGGCAGGGATGTGGTGGGCTCGGTCATGCCTCTCCGCCTCCGGTGGCGAGGGCCGGTCCGGGGAAGCTGCCGTCGGTCGCGGCCCGGGCGGCGCGCGCGACGAGCGCCCGCTCGGTCTCGAAGGTCAGCAGGCTCGACGCTTCGTCGAACCCGATCCAGCGAACCTCGTCGAACTCGTGGTCATGGCGGCCGAGGTCCCCCCCCGTCGGCAGCATCAGGAAGTAATGGACGGTCTTGTGGATGCGCGTGCCGCCCTGGTTGAACGTGTACTCGATCGAGTCGAAGCGGCGCACGATGCGGACCTCGAGCCCCGTCTCCTCGGCGACCTCGCGCAGCGCGGTCTGCTCGGTGGTCTCGTGCCCGTCCGGGGTGCCCTTGGGCAGCGTCCAGGTCACGCCGTCGCGTTCGCGGCGGCGACGCCCGACGACCAGTTGGGGAGCCCCGTCCGTGAACCGGATGACGATGCCACCCGCGGAGGTGGCGACGGCCTGCTTCAGGCGGGCCACGCCGGCGCCACGGACGACCGGCGCGGTCCCCCGCCCCGAGTCGCGCTGGTCCACAGCATCGGGGACGCGGGCTTGAGCTGGCCGCTCCGGACCGGGCGTGCGGGCGCGACTGTCAGCGCCCGCCACGGGGCACGGAGCGCGGTCAGCGGCCCGACATCCGGCCGGCGAAGCACCGTGCGGTGCGAAGGTGCCGCCACGAACGCCGTCGCGGACCTGAGGCCGAGTCGACGCTCGCGGGCCCTGGCCGAGGTGGTGACGAAGCGTGCCGGCCAGGCCGCGTAGCGGGCGGCGATGCTGTGCTGCATGCCCGCATCGTAGCGCGTCAGGGGTTCCCTGCAAGTGCGGTCCGGAGCCGTTCGGCGGCTTCCGGTGACAGGGTGCCACGGTCGCTCGCGACGCGCACCGATCGCTCGAGCAGCGCGCGGTAGACCGGCAGCGCCTCGGGAGCGCCGGCCGCCAGGGCCGCGAGGTGGGCCGCCACCGTGCCGGCGTCGCCGCGGGTCGCCGGGCCCGTGAGCGCCGGGGCGACGCCCAGCGCCCGCGCGTTGGCCACCGTCTGCTCCAGCAGCGGCAGGTAGATCCGCAGGGCCCCGGCCTCGTCGAGGCCCACGACGCCGGCCACCTCGCGGATCGTGTCCAGCAGCGCGATCACGCCGCCCGCCGACAGGACGGCCGCCGCGTGGTAGGCGGCCTTCGAGCCGGGCGCCAGCCGGACCGGGACCCCGCCGATCGCCTCGGCCATCTCCGCAAGGTGCGCGGCCAGCTCCTCGTCCCCTTCGATCGCGATCGTGGCGCCCCGGAGCGCCGCCAGCGCCCGGTCGAGGTCCGCGAACGCGACCAGCGGGTGGAACGCCCCGGCCTGGGTCCCGGCCGCCATCGCCGGCTGCAGCACCTCGGCGCCCAGCAGGCCACTGGTGTGGACCATGGCCTGCCCGGCGTACAGCCGCAGGGACGCCGCCACGGCTGCGACCACGTCATCCGGCACCGCGAGGATCACGAGCTCCACGTCGTCGACCAGCGCGTTGGCCTCGGCGAAGCCGCGCGCGCCGGGCACCAGCTCCCGGAACCGCTCGCGCCGGGCCGGGTCGCGCGAGGCCACGGCCCCCACCGGCCAGCCCGCCCGGTCGAGCGTGACGCCCAGCGCCGTCCCGACGGCCCCGGCACCCACGATCCCGACCACGGGCCGCTCGTCCGGGCCCGAATGCGCGTGCGGGTGCTCGTGGTCGCTCGCGTGCTCCACGTCACCGTGGCGGTGGGTCCCGGGCGGGGCGGGATCGAGGTCGATGCCCTCCTCACCGAGCTCCCGGATCGTCTCCTCGCGCTCGGCGGCGCGTCGCTCGGCCCCGCGCCGGATGACGGCGTCGGCCTCATCCCAGGCCCTCATCCCGGTCGCTCCCGACCCGGTCGGCCCGGCGCGCTGTACGCTTCCACCCGACGAGTGTAGCGAGCGGTCCGAGGGCGCACCCTCATCGCCCGATCCCCACAGTGGAGGATCATCGTGCCCACGCCCAATGCATTCGGCGCCCGAGCGTCTCTCGGACCCGGCCTCCCCGACCTCTATCGCCTGTCCGCGCTGGCCGCGTCCGGCCTGCCGCTCGGCGTCGACCTCGGCCGTTCCCCGGTCACCCTCAAGATCCTGCTCGAGAACGCCCTCCGCCACGCCGGCGGCGGGATCGTCCGCGAAGAGGACGTGGCGACGCTCGCGTCCTGGCGACCGGGCACCACCGGCGAGGCCGAGGTCCCGTTCATGCCCTCCCGGGTCGTGCTCCAGGACTTCACCGGCGTGCCGGCGGTCGTCGACCTCGCGGTCATGCGCGACGCGATGGCCGCCCTCGGCGGCGACCCCGCCCGGGTCAACCCGCTCGTGCCGGCGGACCTCGTCATCGACCACTCGGTCCAGATCGACGCCTGGGGCGGCGCCGGGGCGTTCAGCTTCAATGTCGGCCGCGAGTACGAGCGCAACGGCGAGCGGTACCAGCTGCTGCGCTGGGCCCAGACCGCGTTCCGCGACCTGCGCGTCGTCCCGCCGGGCACCGGGATCATCCACCAGGTCAACCTCGAGTACCTGGCCACCGTCGTCGCCGACCGCCGGGACGACGCCGGGCGGGTCGCCTTCCCGGACACGCTCGTGGGCACGGACTCGCACACCACGATGGTCAACGGGCTGGGCGTCCTGGGCTACGGCGTGGGCGGGATCGAGGCCGAGGCCGTCCTGCTGGGCCAGCCGCTGTACCAGCCGATGCCGCGGATCGTGGGCGTCCGCCTGGCGGGCGAGCTGCCGCCGGCCGCGACCGCGACCGACCTCGTGCTCACGATCACCGAGCTGCTGCGCAAGTTCGGCGTGGTGGGCTCGTTCGTCGAGTTCGCCGGCGACGGGCTGGCCGGGCTGCCGCTCGCGGACCGGGCGACGATCTCGAACATGAGTCCCGAGTTCGGCGCCACGGCGACCCTGTTCCCGATCGACGACGAGACGCTGGCCTACCTGCGGCTGACCGGCCGCCCCGCGGAGCGCGTCGACCTCGTCGAGCGCTACGCGAAGGCCCAGGGTCTGTGGCGCGAGCCGGGCGCGGGCCCCGAGTTCGACGCCCGGCTCGAGCTCGACCTCGCGACCGTGGAGCCGTCGCTCGCGGGGCCGCGGCGCCCGCAGGACCGGGTGGCGCTGGCCGGCCTCGGCGACAACTTCCGGGCGGCCTTCCCCGCGACCACGGGGGTGCCCGCCACGACGATCGAGGCCGGCGGGCAGGCGGCCGAGATCGGGCACGGGTCGGTGACCATCGCGGCCATCACCTCGTGCACCAACACCTCGAACCCCACCGTCATGGTCGGCGCCGGGTTGCTCGCCCGCAACGCCGTCGCACGCGGCCTGCGCGTGGCGCCCACCGTCAAGACCTCGCTCGCGCCCGGCTCCAAGGCCGTCACCGGCTACCTCGAGCGGGCCGGGCTCATGGCGCCGCTCGCGGACCTCGGGTTCGCGCTGGCCGGCTACGGCTGCACGACGTGCATCGGCAACTCCGGCCCGCTCGACGAGCCGGTTGCCAGGGCGATCGAGGGCGAGGAGCTCGTCGTGGCCGCCGTCCTGTCGGGCAACCGCAACTTCGAGGGCCGGATCCATCCCCTCGTGCGGGCGGCGTACCTCGCCTCGCCGCCACTGGTCGTCGCGTTCGCGCTGGCCGGGCGGGTGGACGTGGACCTCACGACCCAGCCGATCGGCATCGGCGACGACGGCCGACCGGTGATGCTCGCCGACATCTGGCCCACGCCGGCCGAGATCCGCGCGGTCATCGGCGCCTCCATCGACCCCGAGCTGTTCCGGCAGACGTACGCGGTGGTGTTCGAGGGCGACGAGCGCTGGAAGGCGCTGCCCATCCCGTCCGGCGACCGCTACGCCTGGGACCCGTCGTCCACGTACATCGCGAAGCCGCCGTTCTTCGACGGCCTGACCCCGGAGCCGGCGCCGCTCACGGACATCGAGGGCGCCCGCGTGCTGGCGCTGCTCGGTGACTCGGTGACCACGGACCACATCAGCCCGGCCGGGTCGATCGCCGCCTGGTCACCCGCCGGCCAGTGGCTGCAGGCGCACGACGTGGCGCCGCTGGACTTCAACTCGTACGGGGCCCGGCGCGGCCACCACGAGGTGATGATGCGGGGCACGTTCGCCAACATCCGGCTCCGCAACCGGCTCGTCGAGGGCCGGGAGGGGCCGTACACGATCCACCTGCCCGATGGCGAGGAGGCCTTCATCTACGACGCGGCGATGCGCTACCGCGACGAGGGCGTGCCGCTGCTGGTCATCGCCGGCCGGGAGTACGGGTCCGGCTCGTCGCGGGACTGGGCCGCCAAGGGCACGACCCTGCTGGGCGTGCGCGCGGTCATCGCCGAGAGCTACGAGCGGATCCATCGCTCGAACCTGGTGGGCATGGGCGTGCTGCCGCTCCAGTTCCTGCCGGGCGAGAACCCGGCGTCGTTGGGGCTCACCGGCCGCGAGGCGTACACGATCCACGGGCTGGCGTCGCTGGCACCCCGCCAGGAGGTGGTGATCGCCGCCCGCTCCGACGAGGACGGCACCGAGCGCCGGTTCCGGGCCATCGCGCGCCTGGACGGCCCGATCGAGGTGGACTACCTGCGCCAGGGCGGCATCCTGCCCGCGGTCCTGCGGCGCCTCGCCGCCGGCTGACCGCCGACCGGCCTCGATCGCCAGGGACATGACGAAGCCCCCTGAGGGAGACAGGGGGCTTCGCCGGTGCGGAGGATCCCCGGCGGCGACGAGGAGGAGATCGCGTCGCCCGGAGGTCCGTTCGTGCGCTCCGACGCCCGACCGGCCACGGCTGTGACGCGCCCCGGCAGGTTCCGGCGATGGGCGGCACCCGCCCGACTGCCGGGGCGCGGGCGCGCAGGATCGCCGGACACGGATCGGGCGTGACAGACGGGGCGGCGCCGGGATGGTGGTGGGCGATACTGGACTCGAACCAGTGACCTCACGGATGTGAACCGTGCGC
>CAYJOH010000060.1:0-9320 GCA_964371685.1 uncultured Anaerolineaceae bacterium | reverse complement strand
CTGGTCGTGCGGACGCTGGCCCTCCGCCCGCGCTGCCGGGCGCGCACCCCCCCCCCCGGCCCGCCCGCCCCCATCCGAGCCGCGCCTCGCCGTCCGTCCGGCCCACCGAGTACCTCCGTCCTATCGCCCGATCGGGGTCCCCTCGCCTACGTTGCCCCCTGACACCTCGCGCCGGGTTCCACCCTGCCCGAACCCGTCGAGGCCACCCTGGGGTAGCCACAGCCAGCGCATGGCCCTCGTGCTCGAAGACGGCACGCCCGCGCGCCCCGGTCGCCCGATGCGGGCGGCCCGCCTGCGACCGCCCAGCCCGCGGGCACAGGAAGCGCGGGTGGCCGCCCTGCGCCGGATCGTCGGGGAGGTCAGCGCCAACCTCGAGCTGGGCGACGTGTTCGAGGACGTGCTCGACTCCTCCCAGGAGCTGTTCGGCGCCGACGTCGCGGGGTTGTGGCTGCTGGAGCCCGGCACGCACCCGTTCCGCCTGGCCGCCCACCGCGACCTCGACCCCGACCTGATCGACGCGGTCGGCCAGGTCACCGAGGACGCCCCGGTGCTCGGGCTGCAGGCGATCCGCGAGCGCCGGCCGATCGTCCTGGACCGGCCCGAGACCGCGCCGAACTTCGCCGAGATGTACGTCAGGCTGGGTTTCCGGACGGTCAACTTCGTCCCGCTGCTGTTCCGCGACGAGCCGGTCGGGCTCCTGGTCCTCTACCACCTTCGGCCGTGGCCGTGGACGCCCGACGAGCTGGAGCTGTGCACGACCTTCGCGAACCAGATGGCGACGGCGGTCGCCAACGCGCGGCTGTACGCGTCGGTGCGCGACAACGCCGCCCGCCTGCGCGCGATCCAGGACCTGTCGGCGCGACTCAACCGGATGCAGGACGTGGAGGGGATCGGCGAGGCGATCGTGTCCGAGGCCGACCGCCTGATCGCCCACGACACGATCCGCGTCTACCGCGTCGACCACGCCCGGCAGACGTGCGAGCCGGTCGCGTTCCAGGGCCAGTTCATGGGCATCGGCCGCCCGTCCGCCGACATGCTCCGGGTGCGGATCGGCGTGGGGCTGACTGGCTGGGTGGCGCTCCACAACCGCACGATCTGCCTGGGCGATGCCGCCTCGGACCCGCGGGGCATGCAGGTCGGCCTGTCGCGCGGCGCGGAGTCCATGCTCCTGGTGCCGATGTCGTACGAGTCCCGGGTGCTGGGCGTGATCGTCGTGTCCAAGTCCGGCCACGACCAGTTCTCCGAGGACGACCAGCGGACGCTCGAGATCTTCGCCGGCTACGCCGCCCAGGCGCTGGCCAACGCGGAGGCGTTCGCGCAGGTGCGGCGCCAGCAGGACGAGCTCCACCACCGGCTGGAGAGCCAGCGACGGCTGCTCGAGGTCAACGAGCGGCTGCTGGCGACCCTCGACCCAAGCGGCGTGCTGGACATGATCGCCGACTCCCTCAAGGCGGTCGTGGCCCACGACTCGCTCACGATCTACCGCGTGGACCGTGCGGCCGGCGTGCGACGCGCCGTCGTCTCCCGCGACCGGTTCGCGGACCTGATCATGTCCCACGAGGGCGAGCTTGACGCGGGGATCACCGGCTGGGCCATCCGCAACGGCGAGGCGGTGCTCGCCAACGATGCCCACCGGGACCCGCGGTCCGTGCAGATCCCCGGCACGCCCGAGGAGCCGGAGTCGATGATCGTCTGCCCGCTGCTGGTCGCGGGCGAGGTCATCGGCACGCTCAACATGGCCCGGATGGGCGACGACGAGTCGCACTTCACGCAGGACGAGTTCGAGCTCGTCCAGCTGTTCGCCGCCCAGGCGTCGATCGGCCTGCGCAACGCCGAGGCCCACGGGGCCGTGATGACCCGCGCCGAGCACGATTCGCTGACCGGCCTCCGCAACCACGGCGCCTTCCAGCGCGAGCTCGGCGAGTGGATCGACGCGAGCGAGCCATTCACCTTGCTGATGCTCGACCTCGACGCGTTCAAGGCCTACAACGACACGCACGGCCACCCGGCCGGCGACGCCCTCCTGGCGCGGATCGCCGAGGCGATGCGGGGCGGCATCCGGGACGGCGACCGCGCCTATCGCTACGGCGGGGACGAGTTCGCGATCCTGCTGCCCCGCGTCACCGCTGCCGAGGCGGGTGAGGTGGCGGGCCGGGTAAGGACCGCGGTCGCGCGGCTGACCGAGACGGCCGGGCCGCTGGTCACCGTGAGCGTCGGGCTCGCCCGCTTCCCGGGCGACGCGCGCACCAAGGACGCGCTCGTCGCGGCGGCCGATCGCGGGCTGTACCTCGCCAAGCCGCCGAACCGGTCACGGGCCGCGAGCAGCGAGCAGACCCGCGACCTGTACCTCGCCGCGCTCGACGAGACGGCGTTCACGCTACTGGAGCGGCTCGAGCCGCACCAGCTGCTGCTGGCGATCATCGAGCGGGCCGCGGCGCTGGTCGGGGTGCCGCACGGTTACCTCTACCTGCTCGAGGACGACGGCCACGGGGGGACGGACCTCGTCGTGCGCGTCGCGACCGGGGTGTTCGAGGAGTACGAGGGCTACCACCTGCCCCACGGCACGGGTGCCGGCTGGGCCGTGGTCCGGACCGGCCAGCCGCAGGTTGTGGACGACTACGACGCGTTCACGGGCCGGGCGCCCGATCTCGCGTACGGCCGGTTCGGGGCCGTGTGCGCGGTGCCGCTGACCTCGGGTGGCGAGGTGCTGGGCGTCCTGGGCCTCGCGTCGGGCGACGCCGAGCGGCCGTTCTCCGAGCGCGAGCTGGCGGCGCTCGCCCGGTTCGCCCAGCTGGCCTCGATCGCCCTCGACAACGCGCGCCTGTTCGAGCGTGCCCAGTCCGAGGTCCTCCGGCGGGCGCACGCGGCGCTCCACGACCTGCTCACCGGCCTGCCCAACCGGACGCTGCTCCTCAACCGCCTGGCCGAGCTCCTCGAGGTCCTGCCCGGCGAGGGCGGCCAGACGAAGGGCCGGATCGGGATGATCCTGCTCGACCTCGACCGCTTCAAGGTCGTCAACGAGAGCCTCGGCCACGACGCCGGCGACCTGCTGCTGGTCGAGGTGGGTCGGCGCCTGCAGCATGCGGCCCGCTCGACGGACACCGTCGCCCGGTTGGGCAGCGACGAGTTCGGCGTGCTCCTGGGGCCGGTCCGGAGCGCCCGCGAGGCGGAACGCGTCGCCGCCCGGATCGAGCGCCTGCTCGCGGAGCCGTTCGACCTCGACGGCCGCGAGGTGTCGGTGGGCGTCAGCGCCGGGCTCGCGATCGGGCACGCAGGGGAGACGCGCCCGGGCGACCTGCTCAAGGAGGCGGAGATCGCCCTGCACCGTGCGAAGGCCGACCCGCTGCGCTCGGTGATCCTGTTCGACCCGGAGATGCGGGCCCAGACGCTCGACCGGGCGACGATGGAGCACGACCTGCGCCGGGCGATCGAGCGCGACGAGCTGGTGCTCCACTACCAGCCGCTGGTCAGCCTCGAGCGGGGCGAGATCGTGGGCATGGAGGCCCTGCTCCGCTGGAACCACCCGGCCCGCGGCCTCGTGCCGCCGATGGCCTTCATCCCGCTGGCCGAGGAGACCGGCCAGATCCTGCCGATCGGGCGGTGGGTCCTGGAATCGGCCTGCCGCCAGATGCGTGACTGGCAGGCGCGCCATCCGGCCGCGGCCGCGCTCGTCGTGAGCGTCAACCTGTCGGCGAAGCAGTTCGCGCAGGCCGACCTCGTGGGCGAGGTGGCCGCGATCCTGGACCGGACCGGGCTCGATCCGGCGACCCTGGAGCTGGAGATCACGGAGAGCGTGGTCATGGACCAGTCGGAGGCGTCGATCGAGCGGCTGCGCGGGCTGCGGGCGCTGGGCGTGAAGCTGGTGCTGGACGACTTCGGGACTGGGTACTCGTCCCTGTCCTACCTGCGCCGGCTGCCGCTGGACACGATCAAGATCGACCGCTCGTTCGTGTCGGGGCTGGACGCGGGCGAGGCCGCGATCGACGCGCCCATCGTCCAGGCCGTGATCTCGCTCGCCCACGGCCTGGGGATCGGCGTGGTCGCCGAGGGCATCGAGACCGAGACGCAGCTCGCCTGGCTGCGGCGCCTGGGCTGCGACCGCGGCCAGGGCTACCTGTACGCGCGGCCGCTGCCGTCGGCGCGGGTGGACCTCCTGCTCGCCAGCGACTCGGCGAGCGACGCGGTGGTGCTCCCGGCGCGCGAGCCGGCGGCTGCCGGAACCTAGTCCCGGCCGCTCCCCATCAGGCGGAGCAGGAACAGGAACAGGTTGATGAAGTTCAGGTACAGGTGGAGCGCGGCCAGGATCGACGCCCGCTCCATCGTCCCGGCGAACGCCGCGTAGTCGCCGCGCGTGATCCGCTGGACGTCGAACGCGGTCAGCACCGTGAACAGGACGACGCCCACGACCGAGATCAGCCAGCCCAGGGGGCTCGCGCCCAGGAACAGGTTGACCACCATGGCGGCGAACAGGCCGATGAGGCCCATCGACAGGATCCCGCCCAGGCCTGCCAGCTCGCGCTTGGTCGTGGCGCCGTAGAGCGCCGCGCCGCCGAACATCGCGGACGCCGAGACGAACGCCGCGGCCACCGACTCCCCCGTGTACAGCGTGACGATGACGCCGATCGTCAGGCCCATCGTGGCGGCGAACACGAAGAACAGCCCGAGGCTGACGGTCGGCGACACGCGGTTGATGACCGCCTGGATCCCGATCGCGAGCGCGATCTGCCCGATCGCGAGCACGATCCACAGGCTGGCCACGGTCTCGATCAGCGCGTCGCTCGTCGCCACCAGGACCGCCACGCCGGCGGTCAGCAGCAGCCCGGCGAACATCCAGCCGAACGCGCCCACCAGGAGCTGCTGGACGAGGGCCGGCGCCGGCCGGACGCCGAGCTGGGTCGGGGACTGGGGGAGACTGTTCATCATTCGCTCCTCTGGGGTGACGCCGTCCGGGCGCGGGAGCCCCGGCCCCGCGCGGGGCGGGCCAGGGTGGCGCCGGTCGCCTCGGCCTGCTCGGCCACGCGGGCGAGGATCCACAGCAGGTCGGCCAGGCGGTTCAGGTAGGGCAGCAGCAGCCCCTCGGCGATCGCCGGGTCGCCGGCCGCCAGGGTGACGCTGCGGCGCTCCGCTCGCCGCACGATCGTGCGGGCGAGCTCCAGCGCGGCGCTCACGCGCGTGGCGCCGGGGACGACGAACTCGCGCGGCAGCTCGACCGCGGCCTCCATCTCGCGCAGCGTGGCGTCGATCCCCTCGACCATCGCCCCGGAGACGCGCGTCTCGCCGTCCCGCTGCCGGTCGCGGGCCTCGGGGGTGGTGGCGAGCTCAGCGCCGGCCACGAACAGCTCGCGCTGGAGCCGCAGGATGAGGTCCGCGAGCCCGCCGAGGTTGTGCGACAGGACCCCGTACTGCGCCTTCAGGCCCAGCTCCGCGCGCGCCAGCCCAAGCGCCGCGACGGCCTCGTCCAGCGCGCCGTAGGCCTCGGTCCGCGGGTCGTCCTTGCGCACGCGCTCGCCGCCGAACAGCAGGCCGGTGGTGCCGTCGTCGCCGCGACCGGTCGCCACGGCGGACTCGAAGGAGAGGGACCGGGTGCTCATCGGGATCGGGCCGGACGGGACGCCGCGCTCACCACATCAGGCCGGCGTCGCGCGGGTCCCAGCGCTCCGCCAGCAGGGTGACCTTGACGGCGTGGTCCACGACGCTCTCGGCCTGCTCCTTGACCTGCTGGATCATCGCCCCGGCATAGGGGCAGAACGGCGTCGTGAGGATCATCTTGATCTCGGTGGAGTCCGGTCCGAGCAGGATCTGCCGGATCAGGGCGAGCTCCACGACGTTCATCCCGATCTCGGGGTCCACGACGGCCCGGAGCGCATCGAGGATCGCCAGCTCCGTGGCGCGGCGCTGGGGATCGAAGGCGGCATCGGTGCCGGCGGCGGGCGCGGTGGCGGGCGCGGTGGCAGGCTGCGTGTCGGTCATCGTCGGGAAATCCTACCATCAGGCTCGGATATGTCGATCCGCCGCGCCGGCGGGTCCGTCCGGTCCACGAACGGGGTTCGAACGGCACGCTCTGGCGGTCCGTTCGCCAGCGTCCGCCGCGCGCCCGGACCCCGATGATCGGGGCGTCCCGGTCGGCCACGCGCCGCCGGGCAGGACGACGCCGCAGGGCATTCGGAGGCACGGCATGGGCACCAGGACCGCGACGGTGACGCTCGCCGATGACCGGTTGCGGTTCGAGGCCGTGGTCGACAGCGGTCACCGGATCGTGTTCGACAACGCCGAGGGCGACGCGGGTGCCCGGCCCGCCGAGCTGCTGGGCGCCACGCTCGGGGCGTGCACCGCCATGGACGTGATCTCGATCCTGCGCAAGAAGCAGCAGGTCGTGCGCGCGTACGAGGTTCGGGTCACGGGACTCCAGGCCGAGAACCACCCGCACGCGTTCTCGCGCTTCGACGTCGTGCACGTGATCGACGGCGACGCCGTTGACCCCGAGGCGGTCCGGCGGGCCATCGAGCTGTCGGCGCGGCGGTACTGCGCGGTAGGCTCGACGCTCGCCACCGGCGCCGTGGAGGTCCACCACGGCTACCTGCTCCACGATGGCAGCGGCGACGAGCGCTACGCGGAGGTGGTGGTGATCGGGCCGGACATGACCCCCGAGGAGCTGGCGGGCCGCTGACCGGCCGGGCGGGTCCGGGGCCGGGCGGGTCCGGTCGCGGGTCGCGATCAGGCGGGGGCGGCGGCCTTGACCACCACGCCCGGCACGAGGAGCCGCGCCGGCAGCGCCGCGGCCTCGGCCTCGGTGAAGCCCGGACCGTCGAGGGACCCGTCGGCGGCGAAGAAGTCCGCGTAGCGGTCGCGGTGCGCGGCGGCGTAGGCGTAGGCCTCCGCGATCCCCACGGGCTTGAGCTCCGGGTGGTCCTTGAGCAGGTCCGTGATCGTGTACCCGGTGCGCCGCAGCTCGAGGACCTGGCGGACCGTCAGGCGGCTGCCGTAGCAGAAGGGCTCGCCGTTCATCACCAGCGGGTCCGTCTTGACCCACTTGATCGTCATCGCGGGCTCCTACGCGCCGCGGTACAGGGCCGCGAGGACCCGGTTCCGCTTCCGCGCGTCGCCGGCCAGGCGGCGGTACCAGCGGAACACGGCGACGGCCTCGTCGATGGCCGCGTCCGCCGGGACCACCTCGTCGGCGGACAGGACGCCCCGGGCGCCGGCCCGGAGCGCCTCGAGCAGGCGGACGACGTCGTCCATCGGCACCAGCCGGCGGCGGTACACCGTGGCCGTCTGGTCCGCGAACTCCCTGAGCCAGTGCGGGTCGTTGCCGGCCACGCACAGGGCGAGGCGGTCCACGAACACCTCGGCGTCGCGCAGCAGGTTGCGCAGGGCGGCGTCGTCGTGCCGCGTGCGGAGCGTCGGGTCCTCGGCCACCGCGACCTCGAGGGCGCGGGCCGCCAGCCGCGAGCCGCCAGCACGCAGCCGTGCGGCCGCGTCCGGGTACCCGACATGGAGGCTGCGGGGCGGGAGGCCGAGCGTGGGGTGACTCACGATCCCGAAGGATACCGCCCGCGACCGCCGGCCGCGTAGCATCTGCTCCATGAGCGATCTCGATCCCGGCACCGGCGGCGACGCGCCGGCGCCCACCGGCACCGGTCCGGGGCGGCGCCTGGAGCGCGCCCCCGGCGAGCGGTATGCCGCCCGGCGAGACCGGCCGGCGGGAGCCTCGCGCGAGGCCGCGGCGTCACCTGACAGCCGTGGCGTCGTGCGGTCGCTGCTCGCGGCGGATGCCGTGGGGCTGGTCGGGGCGCTGGCGTTCTTCCTCCTCGGGCAGGTGGACATCGGGCCTGGCCTGCTGGCCGCGTCGGCGGCCATCGGCTGGCTGGTGGCGCTCGGCCTGCTGGGGGGCGGCGGCAGGACCGCAATGCCGGCGAGCGTGACCCGGATGGTCGTCGCCGGCGGCCTGGCGGCGGCCGCGATCGTGACCGGGTTCGTGCTCAGCTGGGCCTGGTCGCAGAGCGAGGGAGGCGTCCTCGACCTGTTCGCCTACCTCGACCTGCGCTACGGCGCGATCGCCTGGCTCAACGTCCCGGTCGCGGCGGCCGCCGGGTCCTGGCGCGCCCGCTGACCATCGGGTGGTTCTGCCGCGGCCACGCCGCGTGCGAGACTCCGGCCCGTCGCGCCTCGCCGGGGAGCGAGGCGCCGTTCGAGGGAGGTCGGGCTGGTGCGCATCGTCCAGATCGGGATCGTGCTCATCCTGGTGGGAGCCGGCGTGGTCGGCTTCGTGTTCCGCGACAAGCTCACGGGCTCGGTCGAGAGCCTCCAGGTCGGCGACTGCTTCGAGGTGCCGGCGGGCGAGACCATCGAGGAGGTCCAGCACCGGCCGTGCACCGAGCCGCACGACGGCGAGGTGATCGTCGTGCGCGACTACACCGGCGCGGACACGTATCCGACGATCGCTGAGTTCGACGCCTGGGTCGAGCAGCAGTGCGCCGGCGCCGACTTCATCGCCTACACGGGCGACGTCTACGACGCCCGGCAGGACGTCGGGGTCGGCTACCTGTACCCGCTCGAGGATGGCTGGGGCAGCGGCGATCGCGAGATGACCTGCTACCTGTCGCCGACGGACGGCGGCAAGGTCAGCGCCTCGTACCGCAGGGCCGGGAACTGATCGTCGGGGCGGCGCCGCGGACGGCCCGCTGACCGTCAGCCCGCGGCCAGCTCCGCCTCGATCGCGGGCGGCGTCAGCGACTCGCCGAGCAGCCGCCCGAACCGGGCCGGGCGCTCCGCCTCCGGCGCGGCCGCGAGCCAGCGGCGGACCAGCGCCTCGCCATCCGGATAGACGAACACGTAGGTCCGCCACAGGGGGTGCTCGATGAACTCGAGCCGCTTGGCGGCGGTCTCGGGCGCGAACCTGCCGACCTCGACCAGGTAGTCGAGGACCTCGTCCCGGGCGACGCCGTCCTGGTGGAGCATGAGCGCGGCGTTGACCCGGCACTCGTCGAGGACGGCGCGCAGGTCCGCCATGGCGCGGCTCCGCTCCGCCGCAGCCCGGAGCGCCGCCGGGTCGTCGGCGAGGGCGAGCCCGGCGAGCGGCGCCAGCTCCACGAGCAGATCAGCGAGCTCGTCCGGCGGCACCGCGAGGTCGCGCCCGGCGTTCGCGAGGCCCTCGGACACGAGGCACTCCGGGGTGTTGATCAGCAGGATGCTCGCCTCGAGGCGCCCCATCGATTCGACCAGCACCTGCTCCTTGCGGGCGTGCTCCAGGTGGTGGCCGGGGAACGTCTCGTGGGCCACCGTGCCGACGAGCCCGGGCAGCCGGATCGGCAGGTCCAGGT
>CAYJOH010000059.1:2196-9333 GCA_964371685.1 uncultured Anaerolineaceae bacterium | reverse complement strand
GTACATGGATGTCCACAGCGGGTTCTTCGGCGTGACCGCGGAGCAGCTCCGCGACGCGCACGACCGGGACCTCGCGATCGAGAGGGACGAGGGCGTGCACTTCGAGCGCGCCTGGCTCGACCCCGAGGCGGGCAAGGTGTTCTGCCTCGCGACCGGTCCGTCGAAGGAGGCGGTACTCCGGATCCACGAGCGGGCGGGTCACCCGACCGCCGAGGTCTACGAGCTCAGGGTGGAGGTGTGACGTGCGGCATGTCGATCGACCCGGGCGCCGAGGCCGCGCCCTGCTCGCCCTGGCGGCCGCGCTGACGGGCACCGTTCTGGCCGTCGGGGCCGTCCTCGCCGACCCGCAGGCGGGTGCCGTCGCCGCCGCCCGCCAGGCGACCGAGAAGTACCACCAGCTCGCCGCCGCCGAGCGCGACGGCTTCGGCCCGTTCTACGTCTGTACGGACGAGGCCGGCGCCGGCGCGATGGGCCAGCACTACGTCAACGGCGACCGCGGCGCCCACCCCTCGCTCGACGAGGCGAACCCGGAGGTGCTCGTGTACGCCCCGCTGCGGGGCGGCGGCTACCGGCTGGTAGGCGTGGAGTACGTGGTCATCGCCGCCGACTGGGACGCCCTCCACGCGAGCCCGCCCCAGCTGTTCGGCCGGACCCTGAAGCGCGTGCCCGCCGGCAACCGCTACGGGCTCCCGGACTTCTACGAGATCCACGCCTGGATCTGGCGCCCGAACCCGCGGGGCATGTTCGACGACTGGAACTCGAAGGTCAGCTGCCTGGGCAACGGCGACCCGGCCTGACCGGGCTCATGCCCTCACCGCCGGCCGGGGGTTCCTCCCGGCGGGCGGTTCGACACGCCTCAGTGGAACGCGGCGCGGGCCTCAGTCCGCGTCGCGGCCGGCGCGGCGGGCCGGATGGCGGCGGTCCAGGCCGCGATCTCCGCCCGTCGGGCCACCCCGAGCTTGGCGAGGATGTGTTCGACGTGCGCGCCCACCGTCCGCGGCGACAGGTGAAGCTCGTCCGCGATCTCTGCGTTGGTCAGGCCGTCGGCGACGAGGCGCGCGACCTCGTACTCACGCGCGCTGAGCGGGCGCCACGGCACGTCGGTGATACCACGCCGCCGGGCGACGGCCGCCAGCTCGTCGGCGCGGGCCAGGAGCGGCCGGCTGTGCAGACGGTCGGCGGTGTCCCGCGCAGCGGCGAGGTGGGGGATCGCCTCGAGATGGCGATTGCCCCGGACCAGGCAGGCCGCGAGGTCGAGGCGAGCCCAGGTCGCCTCCCAGGTCCGGCCACGTGCATCCCAGCCGGCGACAGCGGCCTCCAGCGCGGTGCGGGCCGCGACCGTGGAACCGGTCGCGACCTTGATGAGCCCGTCGGCGTGGTCGAGCGCCGGCCGGGCGACGGCCTCCCAGTCCGCGAGGTGGGCGGCGACTCGCTGGTACCACCGCTCGGCCGCCTCGGGCCGGTGCGCCGCCTGGAGAGCGCGCACGCCCGTGACGACGAACGGCACCAGGTACGGCCGCTCGCCAGCTTCGGCGGCGAGGTCCAACGCCTCGCTGCAGTGCCGGACGGCGACGTCGGGGTCGCCCGCCACGAGAGCGGTCTCCGCCAGCCCCCACAACGCCGGCATCACGAGGTCGACCTCGCCGCTCCGGCGGCCGATCGCCAGCGAGTCGCCGAGCAGCGTGCGCGCCCGCTCCACGTCGCCCCGCCCGAACGCCACGAAGCCGAGGGCATCGCGGGAGCCGAGCGTGCCTCGCCGGCTGCCCTTCTCGACGAGTTCGATCTCGGCGATCGGGACCGCCTCGTCCCAGCGACCTTCCGCCCAGGCGACGTGCGCCGACGTCGCGGCCAGTACGTGGCGGCAGTACGACTGCTCGATCTCGTCGGCGTACTTGAGCCCCTCGCGTGTGCCGACCTCCGCGGTCGGGTAGTCCATCACGCGGACGGCCATCGCGGCCGCCCAGCGGAACGCCGTGACCCCAGTGCTCTCGAGGTTCCGGCCCCGGGCATCGCGAGCGACCCGGAGCATCGTCTCGAGCCCGGCCTCAACGCGCCCCTCGAGGATGTCGACCTCCGCGGCGATGAAGTCGATGTCGCCCAGGTCCGGGTCCGGGGACCTGAGCCGCAGCCTGCGGGCCTCGTCGAACAGCGCCGCGGCGGCCGCCAGGCGCACGGCGTCGATCTCGATGATCCCCTGCATCGTCCGGATGTCCGCGAGGACGAACGCCCGCTCTGGGGACTCGGGCAGGTTCGCGAGCTCGGCCTCTGCCTCGGCCAGCAGGGCCAGTCGCTCCTCGACCGGTCGCACGTCCCGGCGCGCCATGCCCGCGAGGTTGCCCAGCGCGGCCGCTGCTTCGACCGGTCGCCCGGCCTCGAGGTACCAGGCCCGCGCCTCCCGTGCCGCCCGTTCGATCGCGGCGACGTCGTCGACCGCGAACGCGGCCTGGCAGTACGCGTCGTACAGCTCCGCCCGCTCGAGCGCCGTCAGCTCGTCGGGGATGTTGGCCACGGCCCGGCCGTACAGCTCGAACGCCTCGCGGCGGCTCGAGATCGCGCTCGCCGCCGCGGCGCCGGCCAGCGCTGCGCGGTACGCCTGCGCCCGCAGCCCGGCACGCTCGAAATGGACCGAGGCGTGGATCTCGCTGGCGCCCACGAGCTGGGCCCCGAACTCGCCGGCCCGGGCGTGGAGGCGGCGCAGCTCGGTCGCCGCGACGGTCCCGTACAGCGCGTCCCGGAGGAGCTGGTGACGGAAGTCGAAGTACCCGCGATCGACGAAGTCGAACGGGTACAGGAACGAGCTCGCGACGAGCTCCTGGAGCGGCCCGTCGAGGTCGGCCACGGGGCGATCCATGATCCCGGCGAGCACCTCCGGCACGAAGCACCGGCCGAACACGGCACCGGCACGCGCGACGGCACGGGTGTCGGGCGAGAGGCGCCCGAACCGGGCGAGGATCGCATCCTCGATCGTGCTCGGGACGTGGGCGTCGCGGATCGCCCGGCCGTCGGTGCGCGCGGCCTCGTCGAGCGCGCCCAGCAGCTCCTCGATGTGGAGCGGGATGCCGTCCGTCCGCTCGAAGACCGCGTTCACCACCTCGCGCGGTGCGGGCAGGCCCGTGCCGAGGATGAGCGTGGTCACCAGCGCGGTCTGCTCGTAGGTCAGCGGCGCCAGCCGGGCCTCCTCGGCGAGCCGCTGGCTCAGCAGGCGCGCCCGCCACTCGCGGTGGTTGGAGTCGGGCGGCAGCTCGTCGATCCGGTACGCGCACAGCAGCAGCGCCGGCCGGTCCCGGATGCGCCGGGCGAGCTCGCCGACGACCTCGAGGCTCGTCTCGTCCGCCCACTGGAGGTCCTCGAAGGCGAGCAGCGTCGGCGTCTCGATCGCGGCGGCGATCCGGTCCGCGATCTCGTGCACCAGCAGGCGCCGCGAGCCGAGCGAATCGCCACCCTGGCCGCCCTGGAGGCCGAGCAGCTCGTCGCCCAGCGAGCCGAACGCCGGGATCCCGCGCATCGTCCGCGCCAGGTCCGTGATCGAAGCCAGCGGGACCTGGCGATCCTGCGGCGCGAGATCACCCTTCGAAACCCGGAACCCCGCCGCGCCGGCCTTGCGCAGCACCGCGCTCAGCAGCCGGGTCTTGCCGATCCCGGCCTCGCCGGCGAGCAGCAGGAGGTGGCCGCGACCGCCGGCGGCCTCCTCGATCCGGCGCTCGGCGAGCGCCAGCAGGTCGTCGCGCCCGACGAGGAGCGGGCTCTGCAGGGGACGCACCAAACTCATCATCGCGGAGTGTACGACCGCGTGTCGAGATGGCATCGGTCGAACGACCGATGCCCCCGGGACTCGGCCCCGACCGGCCCTTCCGTCCGCCGCCGGCCGCGGTACGATCGCCGGAATCCGGAGGACGCATGCTCACGCTGGACACCATCCGCCAGGCGCCCAAGGCCCTGCTCCACGACCACCTCGACGGCGGCCTGCGGCCGGCCACGATGGTCGACCTCGCCCGCGAGTTCGGCTACCGGGAGCTGCCCACGGATGACGTGGAGGCGCTGGCGGCGCACATCCGCCGGGGCGCGGACCGCAAGTCGCTGGAGCTGTACCTCGAGACGTTCCAGTACACCGTCGGCGTCATGCAGGAGCGGGACGCGCTCGCCCGGGTCGCGGCGGAGTGCGCCGAGGACCTCGCCGCGGACGGCGTCGCGTATGCCGAGATCCGGTTCGCCCCCGAGCTGCACGTCGAGCGCGGCCTCACCACCGACGAGGTCGTGGGCGCGGTCGTCGAGGGGTTCCGCGAGGGTGAGCGACGGGCCGCCGCCGCCGGGCGACCGATCGTGGTGCGCACGCTGATCACCGCGATGCGCCAGTTCGCCCGCTCGCGCGAGATCGCGGAGCTGGCGATCCGCTGGCGCGACCAGGGCGCGGTCGGCTTCGACGTCGCCGGCCCCGAGGCGGGTTACCGCCCGACGCGCTACCTCGACGCGTTCGACCACATCCGCCACGAGAACTTCCACCTCACGATCCATGCCGGCGAGTCGTTCGGGCTGCCGAGCATCTGGGAGGCGATCCAGTTCTGTGGCGCCGAGCGGCTGGGGCACGGGGTCCGGATCATCGACGACATCACGGTGCTCGCGGACGGCTCGGTGTCGCTCGGTCGCCTGGCCGCGTTCGTCCGGGACCGGCGGGTGCCGCTGGAGATGTGCCCCACGTCCAACGTCCACACCGGGGCGGCCGTGTCGATCGAGACCCACCCCATCGACCTCCTCCGGCGCCTGCGCTTCCGGGTCACCGTCAACACGGACAACCGGCTGATGAGCGGCGTCACCCTGTCGTCCGAGTTCGCGGCCCTCGAGGCAGCGTTTGGCCTCGGGCTGGGCGAGCTGGAGTGGCTGACGATCAACGCCCTCAAGTCGGCGTTCGTCCCGTTCGACGAGCGGCTCCGGCTGATCAACGAGGTCGTCAAGCCCGGCTATGCGCACCTCCGGGCGCGCGAGTCGCAGGTCGTCGTGTCGCCGGCCTGACACGCGTGGCGTCCCTGAAGGCCTCGGCCACCCGGATCGGCGGCGGGCTGCCGGCGTCCTACTGGAAGCTGTGGGCCGCCTCCGCCGCCTCGAACCTCGCCGACGGCGTGTTCTGGATCGCGCTGCCGCTGCTGGCGCTCCAGCTGACCGACTCGCCGGCGCTCATCGCGGGCGTCGCGTTCGCCTCCCGGCTGCCGTGGCTGCTGTTCGCCCTCGTCGCGGGCGCCCTCGCCGACCGGCTCGACCGGCGGCGCACGATGCTGCTGGTCGACCTCGTCCGCGCTGGGTTGCTCGCGGGCATGACGGTGGCCGTCGTCGCGGACGTCGCGACGATGCCGGTCCTGTACGTGGTGGCCTTCCTGCTGGGCGTGTTCGAGACGCTGTTCGACACCTCGGCGCAGTCGATCATGCCCAACCTCGTGGACCGCGACCTGCTCAGCCGCGCGAACGGGCGGCTGTACGCGGTCGAGCTGACGATGAACCAGTTCGTGGGTCCCCCGGTGGGCGGGTTCCTGGCCGCCCTGGGCCTCGCCTCGGCGTTCGGGCTGACCGCGGTCGCGTACCTGCTGGCGGCGCTGTTCCTGCTCACGATCGTGGGCTCGTTCCGGCCGGTCCGCGAGGGACCCCCGACGCGCCTCCACCACGAGATCGCGGAGGGCCTCCGCTACCTGTTCCGCCACCCGGTGCTCCGGGTGCTCGCGATCATGGTCGGGATCAGCAACCTGGGCAGTGCCGCGGTGTTCGCGATCTTCGTCGTGTACGCCGTCGCGCCGGGCCCGCTCGGCCTCGACGAGGTCGGCTTCGGGATCCTGATGACCGGCTTCGCGATCGGGAGCCTCGCGGGCTCGTTCCTCGTCGAGCGCATGGAGCGGAAGCTTGGCCGGGCGAACCTGCTCGCCCTCTCGATGGGCGCGACCGCGGTCATGACCGCGCTGCCGGCGTTCACGACCAGCGCGCTGGTCGTCGGCGCGTCGTTCGTCGTCGGCGGCCTGCTGGGCGTGGCGTGGAACGTGGTCACGGTCTCGCTGCGCCAGCGGATCGTGCCGGACCGGCTGCTGGGCCGGGTCAACGCGAGCTACCGCCTCCTCGCCTGGGGGACGATGCCGCTGGGCGCGGCCCTGGGCGGGGCGATCGGCCAGCTGGTCGGCATCCAGGCGGTGTTCCTGGTCGCGGGGGCGATGACGGCGTTCCTGGTCGCAGGCCGGCTGGTCATCACCGAGCAGGCGATCGCCGCCGCGGAGCTCGAAGGGGACGCGCGCCCCGAGGCGTCCCCCGAGGCGCGCGAGGCCTGACGACCGCGCGACCCGGGATGCGAGGCCGGGCGGGCGCCAGCGTCGGGTGCGCGGCGGTCGTCCTCCTCAGGCCAGGGGGACGTGGATCATCGTCCGCCAGGTGGCGGGATCGGGCTCCGCGGTGGGATCGCTCCAGTAGACCTCCCACATCGGGCCGGACGGCGTCGCCCCCGACTCGGCGAGCCAGCGCTCGAGCCTGCCGTACGTCTCCGCGAGCCCGTCGTAGGGGCCGACGTGCAGGATCGTGGCCACGCGCCCGCCCGGCAGCTGCCCCGGGAAGATCCGGCCCACGTGCGGGGCCGGCCGCAACACCGGGAAGCCGATCTCCGCCACGATCCGGTCCGGCGCCAGCTCGAGGTAGCGGGCGAACGGCGGCCCGGCCACCTCGACGCCGGCCTGTCTCATCTGCGTCTCCACCTCGCACATCGCCTCGCCCATCGTCGCGGGTAGCTCGGCCATGGGGACCTCGACCCGGATGATCGCGACCTCGCGTGGGTGCAGCTCGTGGACCTCGATGCTCCCCGGTGCCCGATCGAAGACCTCGGCGGGCGCACCGGCGGGGTGCAGCAGCTCGACCATGTTCGCCTCCTGTCGGCGGACACGCTGGCATCACCCGCCGGCGACGGACAGGTGCCCCCGTTGGGAAGGTGCGGGAGATTCGGCCCCAAGGCGTCCGGGCGGAGGGCGGCGTCCGTCTCAGGCGATCGGCAGCGCCACCATGAACCGCGACCCGCCGTAGCCGTTGCGCTCGATCCAGACCCGGGCGCCCCACGCCGCCCAAAGGCCCCGCGGGGCGGGCCGCCCCGCCCACGGCGTGGGGCGGACGCCGAAGGCGCGC